>JBGCFY010000149.1:0-34305 GCA_045110315.1 Saprospiraceae bacterium | reverse complement strand
ACCTCCTGGTTTAACAATGTAATCATAACGTAAATAACCTTGATCAAAGTAATACTTCAAATCAATTTGATTGAAAACATTCGCTAATTTAACTTCTTGGTAAAGCGCCACTTGGCTCGTCCATTGACTAGGATCATTACCACGGATATAATTGTAGTACGCCTCTTGTGTTCCCGTTGGCGCTAAGCTAGGCAGATTTGATGCCGATAGTTCAACGGCAATAACTTGTCCTTTTCTTTGCCAAGTTTTTTCTGGTTTTAGCATTGGGACTGCAGAAATATTACCATTGACCGGTGCAACTACTTTTTCATTTAAATAAAAATCGTAAACCACGCCATCTTTCGTAATCCATGCATCTAAACCGCCGATACTCATCTTATAAAAGACCTCACTCGGCCACTGACCCGCATTTTCGATAAAGTAAGATTTGTTAAGGGTAGGCAATGCCAACTGCTCATCGGTCGAGTTGGTATCCTGGGCGAAGAGCCCAAAGGAATGATAGCCACAACAAATGGCTAATAAAACCCACAGTTTTAAGGTAGAAGTGTTGCTCATGGTATTCTTGTTTTAAGTAAAATAGTGTGTCCCTGAATTCAGGTGCTATTACACATTACGCTTTTTTATAATAAATGATTCACAAACATATATTATATTTTCATAATTTAACATTTGTAATTTCTTTCCTCTTTTCGGATACCACCATTCCATGTTTTTTGCGACAAGTAAGTGATTTCAACTCCTTTGCGCTTTATTTATCTGAAGCACTATTATTTTTTGTCCTTTGCATCGAATACGCTAAATTTGTAGAACTTTGTGCGTGCGGATATTCTGCGCATACGACTCGCAAAACTTTACCGCCTCGATGATTGTATTTTTTGGTTTAGAACTTGATGATTTAGTACATCCACAGCAAGCCGTTCCATTTGGAGGAATTCGTTATCTTGGTCCACAAGGTTTATTGCATCTTTTGGAATCCTACTTTGGTTTGCAAGGTCATCCCAACAACAATGAGTTTTTGCGGATTGAGCAATATCGTCAAGCTTTGCGAATCCACTTGGAGCGTTTTCCAGATAGTTTTTACCAAAAATCTTTTACCGCTGATCAATTAGCCACGGCGACAGCTTTACTAGAAAGACGCGATGAACTGAAGCTAGCCAGCTGGGACTTTAGCTTGACGGATACCTTGCCTGCTCGCCTCAGAACGTTAGCGGAAATAGAAGTTTTGTTAGCGGAGCAACAAACATTTGCAACGGGATACGCCGATCGTTTTAGGAGTATACTCGCCTTACTCGGGCAACGAAAGCATGAAATCACTGAAATTCATATTAACGAAGCTTTTGATTTGCTACCTTGGCATTTCCAACAGCTTTTTCAGCAACTGGAAACCTTAGGAGTTACTTGCCATCAGTTGTCAGTCCACGAGCAAAAAGGAGATAGTGACTTGAAGCACTTTCAGCAGCGATTGACTAATAAGGAGACTCAACACGGTAAAAGCAATTTAAAAAATGATGGTACGCTACTCCTTCTAAAATCAAAAAGAGAGACCGAAGCGGCAAGTTTTTTAGCGAAACTCTTACAACTCAATCCTAATTTCCGACCAAGTTGTCTGATCCCAGAAAAAAACCGTGCACTCGACAATGCTTTTATTCAAGAAGGCTTACCTAGTCTGGGTATTTTATCGGCTTCTTTAGCACGACCTAGTTTGCAAATCTTGAAACTGATTCCCGCTTTTCTCTGGAATCCCATTGATCCTTTTAAAATCATGGAATTTGTAAGTTTATCCGTCAAGCCTTTAGCGGATGACTTAGCGAGAGCAATTGCCAAAGAATTGGCGCGTACACCGGGACTCGGCGGAGAAGCTTGGTACGTGACCATTGCTCGTTACTTTGCAGAATTAGAAGAACGGGCAAAATCTGACGCGAGTATTGACGTTGCTAAAATTCGTTTCCAATATAATTTTTGGTTTGAAAGAACGCGCTACGACGTCAGCCAGACTGTTCCTCGAAACGAAGTGATTGAACTATTCAGCTACGTGAAAAATTGGGCTTTTGAAGCTTTTGACGAAAGTGGTGGTCGCAACGCTTCGCTCCTCGTTTTATCCGAACAAGCGAAGCGCATCGTAGAAATGCTGGAAGTTATTCCTGACCAAGAAAATCAGTTGAGTAACTTAGCGCTAGAACGCATTGTACGAACCATTTACGAACCTTCACCGGTACTTTTTAAAGAACGGGAAATCGGCTATCTTCCTTATGTGCATTACACCAGTGCTTTCATTGGTTCCGTAGATCAAATGGTTTGGTGGAATTTCGTCCACAACGAACGAGATCACTTTTTTTCAAAATGGTACCAACAAGAAATTAGATACTTCGATCAATTGGGTTTACAGTTGCAACATCCTAAAGATGAAAATGCATTACTCCTTTGGCAACGCATCCGTCCGATCTTGCATTGTCAAAAACAGTTAGTGCTTATTCTTCCCGAGCAAGTAGAAGGTAGCAAAGTCCATCCTCATCCTTTGTACGGTGACCTTGAGGCTTTCTTTGATAATTTAGAGGACGTTATTATCGATCTGAGTGATCCGCAAGAAATTGCAAAACTAGCACAACATTTCAATGTTCCTCAGAAAGTTCCTTTGGCGCAATTTCAACTGGGAAAACCCAAACCCTTTTTAGAACTTACGCCAGCACATCCTTTGGATCAACGCGAGCAAGAATCGTATACTAGTTTAGATGCTTTATTTTATTATCCTTATCAATGGGTTTTCAAGCATAAGATCCAATTGCATAAATCCTCGATTCTCAGCTTAGTAAAAGATAATACTTTGATGGGAAATTTAGCGCACCGTTTCATCGAACTATTATTACGACAAGAAAACATCGGCGATTGGAATAAAGAAAAAGTAACTGCTTGGATTGATCAGTGTGCTTACACCTTACTGCCTAAGGAAGGAGCCGTTTTGCTCATGTATGGTCGCGAGCCCGAACGCGTTGCTTTTATTAATAAAGTTAAATATGCGGCGTGGAGTTTGGTCGCTATGATTCAGCAAAATGGCTGGTCGGTTTATGAAACAGAAATTGACCTAAAAGGAAAATTCATGGGCATTCCGGTAAAAGGAATTGCCGATTTGGTATTACAACGAGGAACGGAGTTGGCGATTGTGGATTTGAAATGGAGTGGCGCGGCGCGACGGGAGCGCATCATTCGCAACGAAGAAGATTTGCAATTGGTGATGTACGCCAAACTCTTAACGGAAGATGACACTTGGGCACATACAGCTTATTTTATCATTGAACAAGGTAAAATGATTGCACGTAATGACAAAGCTTTTGCCGAAGCCGTAACCGTTAATCCCGATGGCGATCACCTCGAAATCAACGAACGAATTTGGCGTAAAATGGAACGTACTTTTAGTTGGCGAATGAAACAATTAGAAGCGGGACAAATCGAAATTAGAACGGCAACAACCTTGACTGATTTAGAAGATACTTTTCAAGGAGAACTCATGGAACTCCTTGAAATGAAAACGGAGAATTCTTATTTTGATGATTATAAAACTTTGATTAATCTTATTGACTAAGTTGGGAAATAACTTAACTATCAATTTCAACACCATTAACTCAACGTTCTCCGAATTTCCTTTTCCTTACTGTAATATTTAAAATAATCACCAAAAAAATTCCAACTCCGACTTGCTCTACGCCAAATCTTTACTTTACCAACTTTCGTCACGACGACGACGCCAATCCCTTGGTACTTACAAATGCGAAGCAACTGCTTTTTTTGTCGAGCGGTTATCTTGGTTAAGCTATCTTTTGAAAAAGCTAGCCATTGTTCATTTCCAGGATATTGTTTGAGTTGTTGAATCACGGCGACCGTTTTGTGTTGATAGCTATTCTGAGTAAAAAAACCGTAGAGAATTGCACTTATCACCCAGACGTTAAGTGGTGTGATAAACTGTAAATACCCATCCTCCATTTTTAATAAGAACCAAATCGCTCCCGAGCCCAGACAACAGAAAAAGCCGATTAGAAAACTATTCCAAAGTAACTTCTTAGTATCCAGCACGGGTTGTATCGCCGGCAACGTTTTAAAGGACTTTGCCTCGATAGACACCAAATAATTGCCCCAAAAATAATGTCGGAATGCAATCACTCCGTCCGCTCTTTTACCGCCATATTGCTGCTTGGTTCCCACTTCGATTCTGCTAAATACAATGCTTCTTTTCGCACGCTTTCGGTAATGCTTTTCTAGGTAGCGCAGCGCTTCTTTTTGTACGGTACTTTCAAGTAAATACATGGGAGAAATAAGATTTATGGATTTAAAACAAAGTTAAGGATTTTTAACCAAAAAAATTACATTGTAACCAAAAAAATTACAAAGTTCTTATATCTAACGAATCCATGACAATTTTATGATTTTACAAAGACAAAAATCCATGACACAATATGTATCTTTGCGCCATGGAATTAACAAACACGATACAACGTAGCAAATCTGCTGAACTATTTGAAGAAGCGAAACACTATTTTCCAGGAGGCGTTAACTCTCCCGTTAGGGCTTTTAAATCCGTATCAGGACCACCTCTTTTCATCAAAGAAGGAAATGGAGCTCGCTTTATTGACGAAGACGATAATACTTATCTCGATTTTTGTTGCTCTTGGGGACCACTCATCCTCGGACATAATAACCAGCAAATTCGCGAAATGGTTATTGAAACCGTGGGAAAAGGAACTTCCTTTGGCACTCCTACTCGCTTGGGGAATCAATTGGGAAAACTCATTTTGGAGCATAACCGATACATCGACAAAATGCGTTTTGTAAGTTCAGGAACGGAAGCTGTGATGTCAGCAATTCGTTTGGCAAGAGGAGTTACGAATAAGAGTAAAGTCGTTAAATTTGAAGGTTGTTATCATGGTCACGTCGATTCGTTGCTCGTAAAAGCAGGATCTGGTTTGGCGACCTTTGGGGTAAGTACTTCTGCGGGCATCCCAGCTTCTTTTGTAGAAGAAACACTTGTCGTTCCATTAAATGACCGAGAAGCCTTGAGTGCAACCCTAAAAAAACATCAAGCAGATATTGCTTGCGTAATTATTGAACCCGTACCCGCCAATAATGGTTTATTATTGCAAGATAAATCCTTTCTCGAGTTTCTACGAGAGCAATGTACTGCTCACGATATTCTCCTAATTTTTGACGAAGTCATCTCTGGCTTCCGAGTAGGTTTTGAAGGTGCTGCGGGATACTACGATATCCAACCAGACATCATTACATACGGTAAAATCATTGGCGGTGGAATGCCCGTCGGCGCGTACGGTGCTAGTCATGAAATCATGAAGCATATCGCTCCAGACGGTGACGTCTATCAAGCCGGTACGCTTTCTGCTAATCCAGTGGCGATGTCGGCGGGTTATGCAACGGTGCTACAATTACTGCAGCCCGATTTTTATGAAAATCTTGCCGAAAAAACACAAGTCTTTACAAAATCCATCAGCGATCACGCCAAAGCAAAAGGCTACCCGATGCACCTGCAAAGTATTGGTTCCATTTTCTGGTTTGCTTTTGGAACGGAACGCGTTGTGACGGCAGACCAAATTAAGCCAGTAGCAAGTGAAAAATTCCGTTTGTTGCACCACGAATTACTACAAAGAGGTATTTACTTAGGACCTTCAACTTATGAAGTAGGCTTTGTATCCGCAGCACATACGCCAGCAGATTTAGCAGAAGCGAGTCAAACCATTTGCAGTTGCATCGACCTGATTTTTAGCTAAGCGCTTTACTTAACTTATGCAAAACCTTCGACTCCGGGTATTATCTTATTTGATTATCGCTTATATGCTACTGGCTTTTGCTTGGTGGGCAATCTTGCTATTTACCAAAAATAAAGATGCCTTTTACGCCAAAGCAGAGTTGTTGAAAATTGGGATGATCGCGGAGCAATTAATCGATAGTGAGGATGCTTTTCTACGATCGGCGCCGTACCAAGAATTGCGGGGCGAATACAAACGCCAAGAATGGATGATTTTTGGCGAAGCAGCCGTCTTTGTGATCAGTTTGGTCATTGGGGTTTGGCTCATCAATCGAGGATACAATAAGGAGATTAATTCTGCCGAACAACGGCGAAATTTCCTATTATCCATTACGCACGAACTCAAATCCCCCATTGCTTCCATCCAGCTCGTACTCGAAACGATCATTAAACGTCAATTACCGAAGGTGCAAGTAGATCAATTGTCTACAAATGCCCTGAAAGATAATGAGCGCTTGAATACTTTAGTTAATAATTTATTATTAGCCGCCAAGGTAGAGAACGCGTATCATCCCGTTTTTGAAGATATCGACTTCAAGGCATTAATCGAAGAAATTTCCACCAAACTAAAAAGTAAGTATCCAAAGGTTAACTTTGAAATACAAACGGAGTCCGATATTCCAATCGTTCATGGCGACCGAATGGGTTTAACTTCCGTGGTACTCAACTTGATGGAAAACGGCATTAAGTATTCTACCGAAAACCCGAGTATCGGCGTCAAGCTTTTTCAACGAAAGGAAAAAATACACTTAGAAGTTGCTGACCAAGGCGTTGGTATTGCTGATAAGGAGAAGAAGAAAATCTTTGAAAAATTTTATCGCGTGGGGAATGAGGATATTCGTAGAACAAAAGGCACTGGATTGGGTTTATATATTGTCAATGAAATTGTAAAAGCGCATTTGGGCAAAATTACGGTTAAAGATAATCGCCCTTCGGGTAGTATTTTTAGTATTACCTTGCCGATAAATAAAATGAAGGTTTAGGCTTACACGATGCGCAATACGCAAATCAAACTGGGAATTTATACCTAGGATAAATAAAAAAAAGAACCATGAGAATCTTGTTGGTAGAAGACGAAGAAAGTATTCGTGATATTGTCAAATTGAACTTAGAATTGGAAGGATACGAAGTTGTTACTACGGACAACGGTCGTGAGGCCATTAAGTATACCAAAGAGCAACACTTTGATTTGCTCCTTCTCGACGTTATGCTGCCCGAAATCAATGGTTTCCAAATCTGTGAGCAAGTTCGCTTGAGTAATATGGAAGTCCCCATTATTTTCTTGACGGCTAAGGATTCCGCACAGGATAAAATTGCGGGACTAAAAAAGGGTGCCGACGATTACCTCACGAAGCCTTTCAATTTGGAAGAGTTGCTGTTGCGCGTACAAAATTTGATTAAACGCAGTAGTAAATCGCCCGATAATACACCTGAGATCTACAGTTTTGGGGATAATACAATCAATTTTGCGAGTTACGAAGCCCGTAATGCCGCAGGAGACTTTGTACTTACCAAAAAAGAAGCAATGCTCCTTAAGTTACTCATTGATCGTAAGAATGAAGTTGTTTCTCGACAGCAAATTCTACAATCCGTTTGGGGCTACGACGTCTACCCTTCTACCCGAACGATTGATAATTCTATTTTATCCTTCCGGAAATATTTTGAAAAAAATCCTAAACATCCTACTTTCTTTTTATCCATCCGTGGCGTTGGGTACAAGTTTGTGGTCTAAAAGCGTACTAAACGCTTTTTTTTTCAAGATTTCTCATTATTCTAGTACAAAAAATCAACATTTTCGGGGTGATACTGTTCCTAAAAATAAACCCAGCAGATAATGAATTAGTTTTTTTTAACAAAAATCTGTTTTATACTTTAAAAAATACTATCTTTGCAGCCGTTAAAAACCCGACGTCTCCTCTGAGATTAATCGGGTATGGTTAAACCAAATAAATTTTAGCAATGTCAGTAAAAATTAGACTTCAAAGAAGAGGTCGTCGAAAAAAGCCATTTTACCACATCGTAGTGGCAGATGCAAGAGCTCCTAGAGATGGGCGTTTCATTGAAAAAATTGGAACGTATAATCCTATGACTAAACCAGCAACCATCGATTTAGATCGAGATAAAGCTTATGACTGGTTAATGAAAGGTGCGCAGCCTACCGATACGGCTCGTGCTATTTTACGCTTCAAAGGCGTGTTGTACAAGAAACACTTGATGCGCGGTGTCGCTAAAGGTGCTTTAACGGAAGCAGCAGCAGAAGAAAAATACCAAGCTTGGATTGGTGAAAAAGAAGCTAAGATCGAAGCTCGCGTAGCTCAATCTAAAGAAGAGAAATTAGCTTACCACGCTGCCGTAAACGGTACACCTAAGAAAATCGCTAAAGCGGTTGAAGCCCCAGAAGAAAGATCAGAGTTGTTGGATTCAGTTGAAGAAGAATCAGCAGAACCAGCATCTGAAACTTCCGCATTAGACGCTGCCATTACCGAAGCAGCAGCAGACGCTGGTGTAGAAGTAGCAACTCCTAAGACAGAAGCTCCGGCTCCCGAGCCAGAACCTGTAGTGGAGGAAACTCCAGCTCCCGAAGCGCCAGCCGCAAAGGAACCGGAAGCAGAAGCGCCAGCAAAGGAAGAAGCTCCGGCTGCTCCCGAGGCACCAACAGCTGCAGATGATTTGAAAATGATTGAAGGAATCGGTCCTAAAATCGAAGAATTATTGCACAATGCAGACATCAAAACTTTTGCACAACTATCTACGACGGAAGCAGATGCGATCAAGAAGATTTTAAGTGATGCAGGAGGACGATTTAGCACACACGATCCTACGACTTGGCCACAGCAAGCTAAAATGGCTGCCGACGGCGAATGGGATAAGCTAAAAGTTTGGCAAGATGAATTAGACGGCGGTAAAGTTGTTGAAAAGAACGACTCGCCAGAATCATAATAAAATATTAAAAACCTACTTTCTTCGGAATGTAGGTTTTTTTTATGGAGGTGTTCCCTTCAAAACTTGTCCTAAAATATCCTATTAATATTTTCGAGAATTCGAATTTATTAGGTGGAAAAAAACTATATTTGCAATACTGGTGTAAAATGAATACATTGGTATAAACCTGATAAGGCTTAAATGTCTTATCAGGTTTACATTTAATAGTTACAAAGTAGATCTGCTAATCCGGGCACTAGTGCTTGTCTAAATTTTCATCTTGGTATAAAGTTTTGAAAGTTTTACCCCTGTGCTACCCTATTTTAGCAAAAAAAAATTAGTCAATTCACTTTTCATAAAATCACTGATCAATGAAAGCATTAGACCAGGAATATCTCGATCAATTACAAGAGATCGCAACTGCCATTCGGGAATCTGAAGAGCTAGCCAAATATATCGAAGACGAAGAGGAGGAAGATTACCAGGCTTTGAGAGATAAATTTGAGCCTCAAATTGCAACGTTGCATACTAGCGTTGCAAAAGCCCATCCTTTGCAGTTACTTACCTTTGAAACAGAAATTTTAAATGAAGACTTTGAAGGTCTTTTCTTACCTCGCTTGCTAGGTTTTTCTGTCTTACGTGGACAACTCAATGAGCATTTCAAATATAGCTATCCGCAAAGTCACTTTAGAACCATTCTTTTGATGATTTGCAAATCTTCTAATTTTGATTATCTCAAAAAACGAATTGGTCAGTCTATTCAAATGGCTTTTTCGCTGAGTAGTGATATCTGGATCACGAATTTGATCAATACCATTGCCAATAAACGAATTCGCTATTTCTTACAAGGTCAAAACTTGCCGAAATACCGAGTCATCAAAGAGCGAAAAATTGGTTACACTCGATTTAATAACCAATTTAAGAATGAAATCTTTCAGTCTGCCGAATTCCCTAAGACTTTCTCTGATCTAAAAACGAAATTTTCAGAATTAGAGATTTTTGTGAAACACCGCGTGTTGCATAAATTAGATAATACAAGTCTCATCGAATCCATCAAGATCTTCTTGAAGGACGAAGAGTTTAAGAATACCTTAGAACATTTAAGCTTACTTTCTTTGTACGTACATTTCTTTGATCGAAGTGAAGAAGATCAGAAATTCTTACAACAAATTTTTGATGAAGCGAGAGACAAAAATGATAATTTCAACGAAAAATGGTTTGAGTACCTATTAGCATTACACAATAGCCCACTCGAAATTGAGGTCAATGCTGATAACCGGGTCTTGTCTTTACTCAATGGCAAAAAAGAAGATCAACTTTCTGAGTATTATCAGTTAATGGACATTATCCATAGCAAAGGTTATACCCACGACGATGCCCTCGAAGCAGTGAAGATATTTCACGCGAAGCACGAAGGTTTATCAAATATTAATGAGTGTTTGAGAAGAACTATTTTCCATTACTTCAACCAACTCGTTTCTAACTTAACCGTAGAAGAATATACTGGACTTTTTGAATTGACGAAAATTTTGCCTAGTTACATGGGGATATTTTCTAACCAACAATTCAATCAGGATATCAAGGAACGTTGTATGGCTTACGTCAAAAAATTGCTTAAGCGCTATACGGATAAAAGAGGTAGAGATTACCAAGATATCAAGAAATTCGTGGCAACTACTTTCGTTGATCTTAATTTCCTTACGGAAAAACAAGTCGTCGAATTATTCAAAACTCGTAGAAAGAAGAAAACGCCAACAGCTTCTTAAGTGCTATTCTGTTTTTCTTAACGAAGGCTTATCCCGAATTTTCTACCTTGAGAATTCGGGATATTTTTTGCTCCGTATGCTTTTCAAAATAGCTTCCGCTCCCCTCTTTAGGCCATTTCCTGCCTTCGCAAGTGGAAATAATTTCGTCGATAAATTATCCTTGCAGATAGAAAAAAATTGCCATTGCTCTAGCATAGTTATACTTTGAGGTTAAGAAGTTGTCTAAATAAATGATTTAAAATTAAAAAATGATAAAAGGTTTTTTTGATGGCGTGACTGCTTACGCTAAAGCGTTTACACTCATTTCTGAAATGAGGCTATGGAAGTATCTCATCGTTCCTGGGTTCATCAGCATTTTGCTGGGTGCAGCAATTTTTGGTGTAACGTTTGGTTTAGCTGGCGTGTTAGGCGCTTGGTTGATTTCTTGGTATCCCTTCGATTGGGGTTTAGAATACCTTACCAATATTTCGGCTTTCATTGGTGGTTTTATTCTACTAACGGGTGGATTTATCTTGTATAAACACTTGGTAATGGTCATTGTATCTCCCTTCATGAGTCCTCTTTCTCAGAAAATAGAAGCGCAAATGACAGGACAACCTACCAAAAACACCGGTTTTAACTTCAACCAAGCCATCAAGGATTTTGGTCGAGGTCTTCTGATTGCCTTTAGAAATATTTTCAAAGAATTTTTCTACGTTTTACTTTTATTATTACTAGGACTCCTTCCTATTCTTAACTTTCTTAGTCCAATCCTAATTTTTGCAACACAAGCATTCTACGCAGGATTTGGTAATATGGATTATACCTTAGAACGACATTTCAACGTTCGGAATAGCGCACGTTTCGTCAAGAACCATCGTGGTTTGGCCATTGGTAATGGAACCGTTTTTTTACTCTTATTAATGACTGGAGTTGGATTTTTTATAGCACCTCCCCTTGCTACCATTGCGGCAACCGTAGAGAGTGTCAAACGTCTAGAACAAGAAAACCTACTCGCTCTTCCTGTAGAAGAATACGTTTAGGCTTTGCTTGACACTTTATTTTATTTTTATTTTTATTTTTATTTTTTATAAATCGCTACCTTCCGTTCTCCCGGCTTGGTATAGCCACGGTACATACCCGCTGTATTAAATGGCATCGCTACATTACCGTATTTGTCCAAACCAATAACACCGCCCGTGCCGCCTTTTTCTTTTAATTTATTATTGATGACCGTTTTTGCGGCTTGCTTCAAAGAAATATCTTGATACTCCATTCTCGCAGAGATATCATAGGCTACGGCGTAGCGAATAAAAAACTCTCCGTGTCCCGTCGCAGAAATTCCACAAGTATTATTGTTGGCATAAGTGCCCGCTCCAATGATTGGAGAATCTCCTACCCGATTGTAGCGCTTGTTCGTCATGCCTCCCGTAGAAGTGCCCGCTGCAATATTTCCTGCGGTATCCAAAGCAACTGCGCCAACGGTACCAAATTTATAATCATCTTCTTCCGAAGCGACTTGCCCTGTAGGATTTCCCTTTTTGAGTACTTTTTGGAGTGCGTCCCATCTTCTTTGGGTATAGAAATAATCTGGTGCTACTAGTTCTAAACCTTGTTCTTTGGCGAATTCATCTGCGCCAGCGCCCGTCAATAATACGTGGTCTGACTTTTCCATCACTGCTCTAGCCGCCAAAATAGGATTCTTAACCGTTTGTACGCCACCCACAGCCCCCGCATTTTGAGTTTTACCATCCATAATTGAAGCATCTAACTCATTTTTTCCAGCATGATTAAATACTGCCCCTTTACCGGCATTGAATAAGGGAGAATTTTCCATAAACAAAATTACTTTTTCAATGGCATCGAGGCTACTACTTCCATTCTTCAACATTTCTTCCCCAATATCTAATGCATCGTTTAAGGTTTTCAAGTAAGCCGCTTCTTGTTCGGGGGTCATATTTTCCTTAAGAATTGTACCTGCACCACCGTGGATAACCAAGGCATAAGCCACTTTTTCTTCTTCATTGAAAGAAACCGAAGTCTCGATATTATTACAAGCCGTAATGGTAAGCAGTAAACCGCCGATGGCTAAAGTTAAGACGATAAAGGCTAAAGTATACTTTTTCATATTTGATGATTAAAATAATGTGTGAATAGATTTACGGCAAGAAGAGATAGAAGTTGTTTTAAAATGAGGTTAGCCACCGAAGGTAAAGGCTTGTAAGTCAGGACAAAGCTCTTTTGCATCCCATCCGCAAGCCGTAAATTCTATTCAGAATTTATACAGCCATAGCTGCGGTGACGAGAAATAAGGGGAAGTCCTGGATTGCAATGCTTTACCGCTAGGTATTAAGATCTATTTTAAAACAACTTCATAAACTTCACTGCGGAATGCACTCAAATTAAATAATAATTATAGCATTTTTTAAATATATTGCAATAAGTTACACTTGTACTTAGCATAACCTTAACAAGTCATTAAAAAGAAGCTCTTTGTCCTTGATTTGGAATAGCTATTGCAGTACTTTTCGCTTACCGGCGTACTCAGATAAAGTGAGCTAACCGTTTAAAAAAGTAAACAACATGAAAATATTGGTGATTGGTGGTGGTAATATGGGCTTGACCTACGCGCAAAGCTTTTTGAGATCGCAGATTTGTAACAAAGAGGATATGATGATCTTGGAAAAATCTCCCGAAAAAGCTAGTATATTGGCTAAGAAAGACATTGGGACGGTTTACGGAACAGCTTCAGCATGTTTGAGCAAAGCAGATTTGGTCATTCTTGCCGTAAAGCCACAAGATGCACCGGCACTTTTTGCGGTGATTCGTCCTTTCGTAGAAGCACAGCAAGTATTTCTATCCATTATGGCAGGAATAAAACTACAAACTATTGCTCAGGCCTTAGGTCTAAAGAAAATCATCCGTGCAATGCCCAATTTACCTGCTCAAACGGGAATGGGCATGACCGTCTTTACCTCTTCTGACGAAGTAACACGAATTGAATTGGTCATGGTACAAAATCTGATTAATACGACGGGAAAGTCCTTGTACGTGGAAGCAGAGGACGCAATTGATGCTGCAACGGCTGTTTCGGGAAGCGGTCCCGCTTACGTTTTCTACTTTATGGATTCCATGATGCAAGCCGCACGGCAAATGGGATTTTCCGTTTCCGAATCAGAATTGCTGGTCAGCCAAACCTTTCGTGGAGCCGCAGACCTTTACAACAAAACGAATTTTTCTTGCGAAACTTGGATTCAAAAGGTATCTTCTAAAGGAGGGACGACCGAAGCAGCCATGCAGCGTTTTTCTGAGGCTCAACTCGACGAAGATATTATCGCAGGAGCAAAAGCCGCTTACCAACGGGCCGTCAACTTGGGGAAAACCAAGACTTAGAACTTGGTAAAGCGATTCAATATTCAAAACTTTACCAAGTTTTAAGCAACTTCAATCTGATCAACTATTCTAAGGTAAACTTATTAGTAATCGTGACTTCGTTTCCACCATTGGCATCCGTTGCCGTTGCGCGGATTCTATAAGCCCCTTCTTGTGACCCCATAAATCCATTTATCTGGTTGAAAGAATACGAACCTAAGCGATCGACTTGATCGTCAACCAAAGTTTCTAAAACAGCGCCCGTCACATCTAAGATTTCGATTTTTACTTTACTGATCAATCCATCATTTTCTCGCGTGTAAGCAACTTGAATACTTACAGGAATCATAAGATCAAGACTTGCGCCGTCGGAAGGAGAATTAATAGCAATTTTGACAGTTGTAGGCAAAGGGTCTACTGGTCCAGTTGTCGTAGAATCATCGTCTTTATTACATGCACTTAGACTAAAAAGTAACAGGAAACTATAACAAAGTAACTTTTTCATTGATTTTCTTTTCAAATAAAATGACGGACAGTTCAGTCCAAAAGGATAAAATTTCTATCGAATAATGTACAAATAAGCTATTGCACCCAAATTTAGTTCTTTTTTTAGAATTCTTTTATTTAGAACGTTTCAAAACCCAAATCGCCGCCTAATTTACACCACTCGTAGAGGAATACAAGAATTGAAAGACCAACTTGATCAATAACCACGCAATTTCATCCCCTTCTTAGATAATTCCCCCTTGCGCTAATTTTGTCCAATTAGTTATTTTTTGTAACTTTATGGTGACAAAAATTCATCTTTTTGATTACAAATTATGAATATGATAGACCTTAGTTTGTTGTTCATCGGCTTATTAATTGGTGCCATCGTTAGCTGGATCGTTTCTAAATATAAGTTTGCTGCCGACCAAAACTACTTATCGACCGAGGAATTAAAGGAGAATTACGTATTGAAGGAAGTCTTCGATAACCTGCAAGTGCAGGCCGATTTACAACGAGATGACCTCCAAGAAAAAGAACAGGAATTCCGAACCTTAATGTCGCAATTAGCGGCTAAGGAGCAATCCGCGCTCCATTTAGAAGACAAGCTGCTTTCCCAAAAAGAGGAATTGAATCAATTACAAGATAAATTTAAGTTGGAGTTTGAGAATATTGCCAATCGCTTACTCGAAGAAAAAAGTCAAAAATTTACCGATCAAAATCAAAAGCAGTTAAAGGATATTTTACACCCTTTACAGGAAAAAATTAAAGAATTTGAAGTTGGCATTGAAAAACGTTTCTGGGAAGATTCTAAAGACCGCGTATCTTTTCAAAAAGAAATAGAACACCTAAGGAATCTCAATATGCAGCTCAGCGAAGATGCTAATAATCTCGTCAGTGCCCTGAAAGGAGAGTCTAAAACACAAGGTGATTGGGGAGAATTCCGCTTAGAAATGTTGCTGGAGAAAGCAGGGCTCATAAAAGGTATTCATTTTGAATCGCAAAGTAATTTTAAAGATGACCAAGGTAGAGATAAGCGCCCCGATTTCATTATCAACCTTCCCGATGAAAAGCATCTAATTATTGACTCAAAAGTATCTTTAGTGGCTTACGAAAGGTTTTTTAATGCCGATAAAGAGAAAAAGAAAGAAAAATACATTAAGGCACACTTAGATAGTATTCGAGCACACATCAAAGATCTTAGTAGCAAAAACTACCAACATTTGTATCAAATTAATTCCCCCGATTATATCTTACTCTTCATTCCCATTGAACCTGCTTTTTCTTTAGCCATTCAAGCAGAGAAACAAATTTTCTTGGACGCACTTGATAAGAATATTGTTTTAGTAACTGGTTCTACCCTACTCGCTACGATGCGCACCGTTTCTTATATTTGGAAACAGGATAAGCAAAAACGGAATGTCTTGGAAATCGCAAGACAAAGTGGTTTACTTTATGATCGATTCTGCAATTTTGTTAATGACTTAAAAACCATTGGTACAAAACTAGATCAAGCCCAGACTGTTTACGATGATGCGATGAATAAATTAACGGATGGAAAGCGCTACGGGGACACTTTAATCGGTCGAGCCGAAAAAATCAAACAACTCGGCGCTAAAACCTCCAAAAACTTACCCGAGCAATTGATTAACTTAGCGGGTGAACAGGAAGAAGCTTAGCCCGTTGAGCTTTCAAATCGGTTTGCTTCGTTTTGGATAAATTAGAGAACAAACGAGCACCTCGAAAGCGTTCGTACAAATCTAAATATAGTAAAGCACCGTATCCCAATAAAGGCAGACTCAGCCAAGCAATGTAGATATACCATTCATTCATTCCCGCTGCCAATACAAATAGCACTAAATAGTACAAAATAGTCGCCACTAGCGCCGTAGTAATTCCTACCGAAGCTTTGAATTCTAATTGCCGAACCTTGTTGTCTTTCACGTATTTCCCCAGGGCAATTGGGGGATAATTAGCCAAATAACCAAAGATAAAGAAGACAAATCCTAAGAGCAAGAGTGCTGCATTTTTGAGGTGATAAGTTTCGGGGTGTACAACGGATTGATCCGTAAAATTTAATTTTTCTAATTGGTCAAAATAAGACTTACAGCTTTTTTCAACGGCTTGTTTTTCGGCTGCTGACCAACCATTAATTGCCGTAGCAATCGCCATTTCACCCTCCAATCGTTCCCGCGCAGCATCCAAAATTGGAAAAATAGCTTCCGTGCGATTATTCCGATAAAGCACCAACAACATTTCTAATAAATCATCATCTGCTGGATTTTCTAAGTGAATCATCTGCATTTTCATGCCTTCGGCAATATCCTGCGTTAACAGATGAATACCTTTTACTTGATTTTCTTCGTAAGCACTGAGATAATCTCGCACGGCAATGGGTTCCCCAAAGGAAATCATTACCTCACTGCGAAAACGATCCGCATAAGTGTAATTAACACCAACGGGCACAATTTGAATATCTTTATCCATGTGCAATTCTAGGCATCGAAAAACAATTCTCGCGGCACCTTTTTGTAAAGGCCTCAAGCGCTTGGTCTGCTTGGTCGTACCTTCCGTAAGAATCATTAAGGCTTTATCTTCTTTTAAAGCTTGGTAACAAAACTCAAGGGTATCGTGATTTTGTTTAAGATTTTTATAGCCATCCACAAACCGAAAAATGGGAACCATCTGCAAAGCCATCAAGATTTTGCGATGTAAAGGTTTCTTAAAAAGATCTCCTCGTACTAAGAAATGTAACGATCTCGGCAAAAAACAAGCTAGTAAGCAGGGTTCGATGAACGCCGTGGGGTGATTGGCAGCGAGGATAATAGGTTTATCGTTGGGCACGCGCGCTTGCTTCGAAAAGTAGACCTTTCGAAAAAATATTTTCAATGCTAGCGTGGCTAACGGTTTTGTAACTCGGTATAACATCCTCGTTTTTATAAGTCTTACTCGAAATCAACTTCTTGAAGCGTTGCTTCGGTACTTAAAAGACAAAAATCACATAAATATAAAAAGCTTTTGTATTTTCACCATTATGCTTATGAAAAAGTATCTCATCGTTATTTCTGGCGCAACGGCTACCGGAAAAACAGCACTGGCTATCAAAATGGCGCAAGCCTTGCAATGTCCGATTCTATCTTGCGATAGTCGGCAATTTTACCAAGAGATGAATATTGGTACAGCAAAAGCCAGTATAGCGGAATTAAAAATGGCGAAACACTATTTTATTAATAGCTTAAGCATACAAGATAATTATAGTGTTGGAGATTTCGAGAAAGATGGCATAGAATTACTCAAAAAAATTCATTCCCGACAGCCATATGCTATTCTAGCGGGTGGTTCGGGCCTTTTTATTCAAGCACTTTGCGAAGGTTTAGATCAATTTCCAGCTATTTCTGCTCCCATTAAACAGGAATTAATCGAACTTTTTGATAACGAAGGAATTGAACCACTACAAGCAGAATTACAGCAAAAAGATCCTGCGTATGCACAGCAGGTAGATTTACAAAACCCGCAGCGACTCATTCGTGCACTAGCGATAATTCGGACACATAATAAGCCTTTTTCCAGTTTTCTTTCTGGTCAAAAAGCAGGTCGTCCTTTTCAAGTGATTTACATTAACCTACACGTAGAACGCACACAGCTTTACGCACGAATCAATCAACGGGTAACGCAAATGATGGACGCTGGTTTATTAGAAGAAGTAGCAGGCTTACGTCCTTTCCAAAAACTCAACTCCCTCCAAACCGTTGGCTACCGAGAGTTGTTTGATTATTTTGATCAAAAATATGATTTAGAAACAGCCGTAGCATTGATCCAACGAAATACGCGACGATACGCCAAGCGGCAAATGACTTGGTTTAGGAGAGCGCATCACTGGAAACATTTTTCACCAGAAGAAGCAACGGAAGTCCTTGATTATATTCAATGGACTATTAATAAAAATATTCAGTTGCACCAATACCACGAAGAATTTCAACCGGCACTTCAAATTTTTTATCAAAATAATCTACCCAAAGAAGATCCTATTGAGCAGGCATCGCATCAAATCATTCTAGCCATTCAAGCAGGAAAAGTCATCGCTTTTGCTTATCGCAAAAAGAACATTAAAATAGCTACTCCGCCTCAATTATCCTTTGCTCCGCCTTTTGCTGCGGATGCTACTTTAAAAAAATTCCTCTTGCACGAAATGAACTTTAGCTAGGCAAATGTGTTCGATTTTCGTACTCAGAAGTTGCTTTAATCCTTTAAGATAAAACCGTTTTAACCTTATGATTTGGAAACAAGAATTTAATTTAGAAGGGATGACCGCTTTTTCGGCGGATACGCTAGTTGAACACCTTGGTATTGAATATACCGAAATTGGAGATGACTATATCGTTGCAAAAATGCCCGTAGATCATCGTACCGTTCAGCCTTTTCGCATCTTACACGGTGGCGCGTCGGTAGCTTTAGCTGAATCTTTAGGAAGTGTCGCTGGAACGATGTGTTTAGAAAATATTGAAACACATACCATCGTCGGATTAGAAATCAACGCTAACCACATCCGTTCTGTAAAGTCAGGCTACGTTTACGGCAAAGCTAGTCCGTTGCACGTTGGTCGAACCACCCAAATCTGGAGCATCGAAATCAAAGACGACGCAGATAGATTAGTTTGCGTCAGTCGTATTACATTAGCCGTGATTACTCGCAAGTAAAGTTAGTTAATAGTTTACTTGAAGATCTCCACTACTCGTCGGGATCAGCCGTTGCGTTGACATCACCTATTTTTATCCCAATAAAATTTTGAGCCGTTACGTCTTGACTTAAATTCATAATTTCAATTTTTTCTTGGTAAGGATCTCCCGCAGGATCATTCGAGAAACTAAAGTCCGCAGGCACAAAAATCCAAGAAGTATTATAGGTGTAGCTAATAATCAAGTTCAAAAATAGTTTTCGTAAGTCTACCAAGTCTAATACCCCGACCGATTTATTCTTATCAATATCTGCGGCTAATTCGGCGTAGGGACTGGTGAGTTGTTCCGTATTCAACAAATGCTTGGTTACGAGCACCATATCAAATAATGTTGCTCCATTTTTAGGCAACAAATCTCGTTCGGGCACAATGCTGTAATTCTCTCCTAGCGCAAGGTCGAAGGTATAATTTCCAGTAGCGTCGGTCGTCGTCGTTTGTTCATCATTGGGTCCAATGGCTTTAACGGTAACGTTATTCATCGCATCATTGCCAGCATTCCAAAACTGAATAGTTCCAGATACACTTGCCGTCAGGGGTTCCGCTTGTTCCATCCCGTTTAAGGTTAAGCCTCCGTTATTGTTAGGATCTAGCCAATCTCGCAAACGCGTATCCGCGGTCGTTCCTCCATCCCAAGAGATAGAAAACCGACCGTGAAAAGTTTCGAAGGTCGAACAGCTTGCATTTCCGCCGTGTAATTGCCCAACGATCAAGCCATTTTGATCAAACATTGCACATCCAGAAGAACCGGATTCCATTGTTCCTTGATCCAAAACTGCTCGAAAGTGATGGTTCGCGGGGGTCTGTACCCCGTTACTCCAATTGATAACCGTAGTTTGGATCGTCGCCATATTTTGGTCGATCGAGATTTTCTTAATATCGCCTCGGGGATGATGAATAATGGTGCTATTGGTAGGAATAGCTGTCGGATTTCGATTCCAGCCGTTGAAGTAAGCGTTGTAACTCGCAGGAATATTGGTGGACATTTCGAGTAACGCAAAATCACTTTCTTCTCTACCTGCGCGATAATCACAAGCTAGAATAGATTGAAAAGTCGGTTCCATCGTCGGATCACTACAGGTACTCGCTTCATAATGAAAATCAAAGCGCCACAAATCGTAATCTGGGTTATTGAGTTGTACGGTGCAATGAAAAGCACTTAAGACGTAAGGTGTTTCATCATTTTCGGTATTGTTAATTAACGTTCCAGTACAAGAGCCCATTCCATTTTGAAAAACTCTCCATATTTTGACAACGCCTCGCTTATGATCTTGCCAATTATCACCCTGCGAGCAATTGATATTAATGTGACAATCCAGCGCGTCTCCATATCCTGCAAAACCTTCACTTCCATCCATTCGATAGCGACTATCCGAAACATTGACGGGATCACTTCGATAGGCGTACATCACCTGAGCGATGTTAATTTCGGATTGACCAAAAACAGCGCGTGGTTCATACAACTCAACAATTGCTCCTGTGCCTCGAATCATCCCAGTCATAAATTTGCCACTTTTTTTATTGTTACGCGCCGTATAAGCCCCCAACAATTGACTTTGATCAGGACTATACATAAAGAGTTTAGCGCCTTCCGGCAACCAAAATTCATCGTAGATAAAAAATAATCCTTTAGCTTGAGCGGCTTCCAAATGTAAGCGCCAAATTCGATCGCCATTGGGTAGAACGGTCCATTCTCCCGCATCCGTTGCATTGAAAGAAGTACCGATCGGAGCCGCAAATCGGACCGAACCAATTTCTTTATCTTCTGCTGCTAGACGTGCTGCATCCGGTGGAGTCAAGGGAATGGCTGCAATGGTTGGAATAGCCGTACGCAGTTGGGTGCTCGTGGGAGTACCGCCAGCAGATATTTGCGCAATCAAATTTTGTGTGGGGAATAAAACGGTTAGTAATGCTACCATTGCGGTAGCAAGATAAGTTTTGTTCATGGGTTGTGGGATTTACAATTCGTTTCAATGTACTGGATATCACAGTACTACAAAAGTCATTTAAAAACCATATTAAAGCTTCAATTAACCGGATAAAAAGTCAGTAGCATATTTTTACTTAATTTCCTTTACCCAAATAGAGGAACAAAAAAGCTGAATAACTGACTTTCAAGTGGTTATCCGTAACACTTGAACACGATTTTATTATAACTTCTAGCTTAAAATTACAGTTTTTTGTGCCGATTGTCAAACAAAAAGAGCTTTAAGTACACAAAAGCACTCAATTTGAATCGCACACGATATATTTTAAAATCAATAATTTAACTCAAAGTTACCCAAAAGAGGTATCCTATCAGCAGGGTGACCTTGTAAAAATACAGTCTAACTGTGGTTCCAATTATCAGGATCTTCACTATCATTTGGCGAAAGCCCTAGTACATCTCCTTTCAAATTCACCCCTAATCCTAAAACGGTACGATTTGCGTAAGCAAAATAACTAATGACCTGATTCGCTTCTAAAACTTCCCCATCAGAAATACCTTGACTTCTTAAATGATTGATTTGATCTTCCTCCACTCTATCGGGCTTAACCGTCAATATTTCGGCGTACCGTAAAAGCGCCAATTCTTTTCCACTAAAATAAGATTCGGGTTGACTATTGGATAAGGCTTGATAAATATTATCGGCTTTCAAATCATCTTTAAGTAAGCGTTTCAAACCCGCGTAATGATGCTCAACACAGTAGGTACAACCGTTAAGCAAGCTGACGTAAACACCAAGGGTTTCGAGTAGTGACTTTTCTAAGGTATTTTGCCGATTATGCAAAACATTTTTATAAATCGCCATGTGTCCCGTCAAAGTATTAGGTCGTAAGCTATGCGCCGATAAAATATTATCGATGTAATCATTCTCTCCTTTTATTTTATCGTAAATCCGCTTTAATTGCCCCGTAGCAGCTTGGTAGCTTATCCTTTTAATCCAACTCATGGTATTTCTTTAAAATTGAAGTTCTTTGAAAAACCTCACGCGATGATAGTTACATTGTAACCTAATTATTAAATCAAGCGGTCAAATAAAATAATGAAACAAAATGAAACAATGACTAATAGTTGTTTTAGAAGTTGTTTTAAAATTAATCTTAAGATTTATTCGTCCGCAGAAATAGTTTTGTCTTACTATCCAAGCTGCTGAAAGTACAAACCTTATCTTTTGATATCCTGATTTAAGCGGTAATGTACCAATAATGACTTTGATTCTATAGTATTTGGGATGAAATAAATAAACAATCATAAATAAATTCTATTTTTGAATGTCCTTCAAAATTTAAATGTGATTCCCTTTGAATTTATGCCGTAAATTTCGTCTACTTTTAATTGTTATAAAAACTCGACTACGAAGTCCTAGCATTGGCTTTTGTACAATTCTTTTTTTGTTTTTAGGCAGTTACTCCTCAACGTTACATAGCCAAGAGTTCAACTTCCGCAATTACTCGATTGAGGATGGGATGGCGCAATCTCAAGTTTACACGATGTTGGAGGATAGCCGCAGCTATATCTGGATGGGTACTTGGGGTGGCGGACTGAGCCGCTTCGATGGTAAAAATTTCCAGTCTTTCACTAGTCAAAATGGCTTGGTCAATAACTTTATCTTGTCGCTTTACGAGGATCACGAACAAAACATTTGGATTGGAACGGACAAGGGTTTGAGCAAATACAATGGGCTCAAATTTGAGAATTTCCTTACGAACCAAGACCTCAACGTTTACGATATTACGCAGGATAGTTTACAGCGATACTATTTCGCAACCAACAAAGGTGTCTATCGCTATGCCGATGGAAACTTTGAAAAACATCCACATTCCAAACAACTCAAGGATCAAAAATGTTACGCTGCACTTACCGATCGCAAGGGACAGGTTTGGATTGGTGGTGCTTCCGGTGCGCTACGCCTTAAGGGAGATGAATTTGAAACGTATCAACTTCCTTACGGGAATATTTTTTGTTTGGAAGAAGATCAACAAGGTCAAATCTGGATGGGCACTTATAATGGTGGCGTTTACGTATACGACGGTACACAGCTTAGCCCCTTGAATACCGAGCAAGGTTTGGCGAGTAATCTTGTCCAGTGCATTGCCGAAGACGCTGATGGACTGATTTGGATTGGCACGCAAAACAAAGGTGTTTCCATTTGGAACCCAAGCGAACGCAGTTTTAGTTATTTACAGAAGTCCAATGGACTAGTCAATAACGATGTACGAAGCATTTTACAAGATCGTTGGGGTAATCATTGGTTAGGGACTTCGGGGGATGGCGTAAGTAAATACTTCGGACAACAGTTTGTACATTACGACCAAAGTGATGGTTTGGTGGATGATAAAATTTATGCCATTTGTCAAGATACGGCGCAGCAAATTTGGTTTGCAACGGGTACACGTGGCGTCAGCGTGATGGACCAAACGGGAAATATTATTAATTACGACCAAGCAATGGGTTTTGTCAACAACAAATCTAAAGCGATCTTTCAGGATCGAAAAGGAAGAATGTGGTTTGGAACGAATCGCAATGGTTTGGCCCTATACGATGGGACGAGTTTTCGCTTTTTAACCGAAGAAGCAGATGGACTAGTTGGTAAAAATATCAAAGATATTGTAGAGGATACGCTTGGTAATATTTGGGTAGCAACGGCGGGTGCTGGCATTACGCGCATTCATGCGATTGATCAGGATTCGATGGCGACCGTTTTTGATTGTCGACGGTACTTCACGGGGAATGGCTTACCGAATAACCGAATCAATCAGTTGCATTTTGATCGACAAGCGCGACTCTGGTTTGCAACGGGAGATCGTGGCATCGGCTATCTTGATCCGCAAGGAAAAATCGTTAGTTACGGCCGTAAGCAAGGGCTACCGAGTAATGCCATTCGTTCCATCGAAGAAGACGCCAGTGGTTTTTTGTGGATTGGTACCGCCGGGCAAGGGCTGTGCCGAGTTCCCATTTACGCAGATACGTTTAGCGTCCAGCATTTTAACCATAAGAAAAGTGGCTTAACCTCCGATAATATTTATTTGCTCGCTTTTGATCAAGCCCAAAATTTATGGGTTGGAAACGAACGAGGGGTAGATCGCGTAGTGCTAGATGTCGCTAGAAATATCAAAACGATCAAAGCTTTTAGCAAGGCGGATGGTTTTGAAGGAATCGAAACTTGCCAAAATGCAGTGATGCTCGATGCACTCGGTCACCTTTGGTTTGGAACGATGAATGGACTAACACAGTATATTCCTGGTGCCAGCAAAAAAAATGTTATCCCTCCAAGTTTACACATCAAGCAGGTTCGACTTTTTTACGAGCCGATTCACGAGCACGCAGCTTACGGCAAATGGGCCGCAGATTGGGGCAGTATCAAAGATAGCTTGTCGCTCCCCTATTACGAAAACCATTTAAGTTTTGAATTTCTAGGCATCAATCACGCCAATCCAGAAAAAGTTTTTTACCAATGGAAATTAGCCGGTTTGGAAACGGAATACGCGCCACTACAAGCCAAGAATACAGAAGTGATGTATCCCAACCTTTCTCCTGGCGATTATACTTTTCATCTAAGATCTTGTAATGAAGATGGTGTATTCAATGAAGTGCCACTGAAAGTTTCCTTTACAATTCGTCGACCTTTTTGGCAAACTTGGTGGTTTTACCTGAGTGCAGGTTTAGTGATTAGTGGTTTGATTTTTGGGGTTTTCAGGTCTCGCCTCAATCGTATTCGACGAAAGTCAAAAGCCGATAAAGAACGCTTGGAAATGGAAAAAAATCTTTTACAATTGGAACAAAAAGCCCTGCAACTGCAAATGAATCCACATTTCATTTTCAATGCGCTTAATTCCATTCAAAGTTTAATTACTAAAAAAGACAATCAAACGGCGCGGTATCAATTGGCAAAATTTTCTAAGCTGATGCGCGCCATTTTAGAAAACTCCCGCGAGAATAACATTCCACTCGAAGATGAAATTCAAACGCTAGAGAATTATTTAGCGGTAGAAAAATTTAGTCGGGGCAATCGCTTTGATTATGAGTTTTCGATTGCCGAGGGCTTAGATCCTGCCCATTACTTGATTCCGCCTATGATGATCCAGCCTTTTGTGGAAAATGCTATCATTCACGGTGTCGCTCACCGCTTGGAACAAGGAAAAATTGAGGTTCGGTTTAGTCAACAAAACTATATGCTCATTTGTGAAGTTTTGGATAATGGTATTGGGAGAGCCGCTGCGCAAAAAATCAAGAGCCAACAAGCGGAACAACACAAATCTACAGCGTTGCAAGTCACGCAAGAACGCTTAGATATTTTACACCAAAATAAAGCTATTGGCAAAAGTCTTGAGATCAGTGATCAGCTGAATGCCGATGGTGAAATTGTGGGCACAAAAGTTATTTTGCGTTTGCCTTTACTGGCTTATTAAACTTCGATTACTTCCTTTCCTAAACCAAAACTTAATTTCGCTGATCATTCCACTCCTACTTTCTGCTAAAATCATTAACTTCGTACCGCAGCAAAATAATGTCTATGATCAACGCCGTAATTATTGACGATGTCCCACAAGCTCGGGAAACCCTCAAAGCAGATTTGAAAACTTACTGTCCAGAAATCAAACTTTTGGGAGAAGCAGAAGGAGTTGTGAGTGGCTTGAAGCTTTTGAAAAAAATGAAACCCGCGTTGGTTTTTTTAGATATTCAAATGCCTGACGGCACTGGATTTGACTTATTGGAATTGGTTGGTCCGCTAGACTTCAAAGTCATTTTTACTACGGCATCTGATGAATTTGCAATCAAAGCTTTCCGTTTTGCGGCCGTTGATTATTTACTCAAACCCATAGACCCTGATGATTTGCTCGAAGCCGTAAAGAAGGCAAAAGATCAGCAAGTTTCCTCGAAAGCAAATATCGACCTCCTTCTCGATTCTGTCAAAACACAACAAGCGCCCAAACGGATTGCCTTGCATACGCAAGAAAAAATTCAAGTTGTTGACATCAGTAATATTATCCATTGCGAGTCAACGGGTAACTACACTATTTTCTATTTTCAGAATGGTGAAAAATTATTGGTTACCAAAACGCTCAAGGAGTTTGACTTACTTTTTCAGGAGCATCATTTTTTGCGAGTTCACCAATCTCATTTGATTAATACGCAACAGATTAAAGAATACGTAAAAACGGAAGGTGGATACTTAGTCATGCAAGATGGCTCGCGTATTCCCGTTTCGGTTCGAAAAAAAGCTGGTTTAATTAAGTTGCTTGAAAACTTATAGTCTCCTTTTTCTATTCGTCTTTTTCTTAATGTTGGAACACCAGTGGTCTCTCGACGCACTAGCGCTCCATAGCTTTTTTCTTGTCAAAGTTATACACGTTTGATCGACTTCAGTCTTGAAGATTTAGGTTTAGCCAAAAAAAACTAGGCACAAACAAAGCACTAAAATCAATCCTAAACACCAAGGGAAATATTTGATAGAAATCATTTTTTTAAATTTATAAGTCGGTTTAAAAAATTATTCCGTTTTAGACTGGTCAACAAGAACGGTAGTGCAATGAGTTTTAAATCCTTCCACCACGCTCTTGTGCCAGTGTCATCCGAAAAAGAAATTTTTATCTTTACACTGTATTTAATTAGACGTCTGCGTTGCGGGTATTTTCTGATTGAGTAAGTTGCCAAAAACATTCGCATCTGTTCCCGAGGGTAAGACTGCGATTTGGACGTGCGAGGCTAATTCTTTGTTGACTAAGAAAGAAGCGTAGGTTGGATTATCTAAGCAGAGTTTTGCTAAAGCCATTTGTTTTTCGAAGTCCACTTGATCAAGACTTCTTTGCTTTTCCACTTGAATTTGTTCAATTTCACGTTTCTTTTGCATTTCCAAATCTTTCAATTCGCGCTTACTTTCTAAATCTGCCTGTGCGAGTAAACGTTTCCGTTTCGCTTCGGTCTGTGCTCGCATCTTATCTACTTGTGCTTGTGTTTCTGCTTTGGCGAGTTCACTTTGGCGATTACTTTTTTCCGTTTGTGCTTGTATCTTTTGTAATTTTCCTTGTGCTTCTGCTTGTGCGATGGCAATCATTCCATCCGCTTCTGCTTTCTTACGATTCGCCTCCGCTTTTTCGAGTTCTACTTTATTTTGATTGCGAATCCGAGCTAGTTCTTGTTCTTGCAAACTGACATTTTCCATCGCATCGGTAAAACGTTTTGGAAACTGAATATCAGCCACCATTACTTCTTTAATTTGAATACCTTCTTCTCCTAATTCTTTCAACAACCCATCTTTAATTGCCGAAATATACTGAAAGCGATGGGTAGAAAAAACGGAATCTACACTTTCGAAACTATTCGAAATATTTTTAACTAACTCACTCGTTCTAGCTTGCAAAACCACAAGATTAAAACTATCTGGCGAACTAAATTGGCTATAAAAACTCGTTGGAGATTGGATCTTCCAACGAACCGAAATATTCAAAGCTAATGGTACGCCATCTCCTAAGCGCACGCCAGGAAAATTATTAGCGTGAACATGATCTCTTAATTCTTTGATGATTTCGTTTTTGGTACTGCAAGCGGTGAAGCAAATAGTGAATAAGGCGGTGACGAGGATAAAAAGGAATTGTTTCTTTTTCATGATAACTACTTTGTGGGTGAACGAATAAATGAATTTGTTTTTAAATGACAATTCAAAGATAGCCCCAAGAGAAGCAGTAAATCTTGGTGTTCTAGTAAGCGTAGCACTTGAGCGAGTATCTGTAAAAGGAGAAAGAGGATTTGATTTTAAACGAATGGATGCTTTGGGAAAACGAGCGCAGGGATTAGCACTCTGGTGCTAATCCCTGCGGATTGAAATCTTTCGTTTGAGAAAAACGAAAGTAGTAATTGTAGAAAAAGAAGTATTGTTTTTTAGCCCAAAACTAAACCTGGATACAATTTTTTAGTTGCCCAGTTCGGTTTGAATAGTTGCCAATCTGTGGTGGGTTGCGCTAAGCGATTAGCAATACACATTAGCACGGCAATGTTATGTCCCAGTCCACAATGACTGCCTACTACTCGAACGTTTTGAATATCCGTCCTCTCGTCTTGCTCAATACAAGTCTGCCAATTAACCACACCATCCCACTTAGAGTAAATAGCCGTTAAGGGCACTGGAGGTGCTTTTAAGATTTCGGCTAAAAAATCTCCATCGAGATCTTCCACTTTATTACCAGTAATAATATTGTATAACCAAGAGACGTTCGTCTTTTCGTTGAGTCCCGCAAAAGGAGAACCCAAGGTAATTACTTGCCGAACTTGATCTGGACAATTCCTTGCCAACTCTCGGGCGTATACTCCTCCAAGACTCCAACCGATGACACTTACCTTTTGACCATGCTCTTTACACAACTTTAATAATTTCTCGTTTAGAAGATCAATGTATTCCGTTCTTCCCAAATTACGACCTATTCCCCAAGGGATTGCTTGGTAGCCACTTTTATCCAAAAACCTTCTCAAAGGACGCGTACTCGTATCCGTAGCCATGAATCCTGGTAAAACCAAAACGGGATGATCATCTCCTTTGGGCATACGATTGAGGATCGATTGTCCAGCGAGAAATAAACCATATTCTAAAGCTGCTCTTCCGGGTTCGCTAGCAAAAAGCCACAAGGAGGGTTTCTTGATCTTCTTTGCTTTTTTTGCTTTTTTTGTCATAAAGGGTAATTTTAATCTACGAAGCTATTTAAAAACAATCCTAAATGACTTCTATGAATACGAGGATATCCTTTTCTTGAAAAAATTGTACTAAGATGATGTTAGCAACAACTTCGAAATATAAAACGAAAACTATTCCACGAATCGTATTTAACCCACGTAGAACAAGATAAAATTAAGAAATTATATTATTTTTTAAAATTTGTGCTATACTTTTTACAAAAAATAAGAATTTTTCTTGGTTTAAACCGCTTAAAAGCCAATCCTGGATTTAGGGTAAAAAGCATTTAAATCGCACAAAAGCAAGGTATTAGTCCTTATCCTCGTGCTTTTCAGTCAATTTCTTAAAAAAGGCAGCTTCGCGTTGCTTTTCCTCCAAACCTTCCTCCAATTCAACCAATCCTTCTCTCATGTAAGCCGTAAATTTCTGAATATCAGGCATAATACTTTCACAAGAAGTAGCACAAATAGATAAGGTTCCGGCATAACTAAAAACGACAATCATTAACCCAATCCCTTCGAAAGTAACGCCTAAACCGTAATGATTCATGACTTGGTATCCATTCATATAGAGTGGAATTGGTGGTCCAGGAACATTTGTGATGATGACGTTAAAAAATGGACGATGCAAATTAGAAAGTCCCATTTGTGTATAAAATCGAGTTGCCAGTGCACCAACTTCAGAAGGAATTAACTCTACAATTTTATCTACTGGAGCAGCTTTGCTGTATACTTTAGAACCTTTAGAACTCTCATGGACTTTCATCAAACGTTCTACTGGATCTTCTTCGTTGGTAGCCAGTGAGACTAGCATTCCTGAAATCCGATTTCCCATATCTCCTTCTTCCGATTTGCTCCGAAGAGAGATTGGTGCCATCGCCACTAAAGATTTGTTAGGTAAGGCTTCTTTATCTAAAAGGTATTTGCGTAAAGCAAAAGAACAAATGGATAGGACGACATCGTTTACTTTAACGCCTGCCGCAGATTTTATTTTTTTAACCTGACTTAAAGGAACATCAATCGCACTAAAAATTTTGCTCGCCGTAACGGGAACATTGAGAATTGTTTTAGGAGCAGACATCACCATTGGTGGTGTTGGTAAAACGTTATTCATCGTTTCTTTTGCTACGTCAAAAATAGAACTCGTCGTATTTTTAATAAAGCTATAGAGCTTTGAAGGTGTGTCTTTCGTCCCTACATAACTTTGCGCGATCAAATCTCGCATCGAAGGTAATTCGTCGGGTTCCCAAACTTCATCGGGTGGAGCAATTTTGCGCGCTTTAGCCGTCATATCAAAGACGGCAGCCATGATTTCTGCACCGGAAACACCATCAATATTCGCATGGTGGATTTGCACTAACGCAGCGAAGGCATTTTTGGGTAAGTTGGGAATTCCTTCTAGACCGGTAATAAAAACCATTCGCCACAACGCACGACTTCGATCCATTTGCGGATTGTAAAATTGTGTGGCGAGCTTAGCCAGAGCATTCATTGACGCAGGCTTTGGTAGAGCAACGTGCAGCATATGCGCATCGAGATTAAACTCTGGATCATTGATCCAAAATGGTCGTCCCATGTTCATCGGCACTTCGACTAATCTACGTCTAAAAACAGGTGATAGATGTAGCCTTTCGCGCATGAATTCTTTCATCTGCGGAAAGTCAAATTCCTCAGATTCACCCGTTGGTGCGAAGATGTAGACCGCACCAATATGCATCGGCATTCTAGCGTTTTCTAGATGCAAAAACCAAGAATCTAATGCAGACAATTGTTGCATGATATTTTATTTAGACTCAATTCTGCTGCGCTCAATTAATTTGCAGCATTGCAAGGATTGAGTAAGGTTAACACTATAGTACTAAGACAAAACTGCAAATAAGCGTTTTGTAAAAATGCGCTTTGTTTTTTCCATCAAAAAAATTAACAAATAAAACAAAACGCATTTTTACGTCCTGCAACGACTACAAATAGTTTTGTAGTTTAAGTGCAATACTCATATCGCCTTTCACTTTTACCTTTCCGGTCATTAGTGCCATGGTAGGACTTAACTTACCAGCTTTTAATTTTTCGAATGTTTCCAATTTCATATGTAACGCGCACTCTGCATCTCCGTCGTCATTTGAGACAACGGTTTTATCACCCGTACCATCAACAAAGATGACTTCATCGTCAAAAACGAATTTGAAAGTATGCCCTACTGGGTCTACCTTCCCTGAAATATCTTTAATTTGAGTTGTGATTTCTTCAACTGTCATGATTAGTTTTTTTATTATTTTAATAATATAGTATGTATAATATAGTATGAAGTTGTTTAAAAACGCTAAAAACGTTCGTGAATTATTAAACAACTGTTATGTATATACTTGATCGTTTCGACTAACGATTTCTTCCGTAAGCTTCGTGACTTGAAACCCAGTCCGAAGAAGATATTGCTGCAGCTAAGGATAATTCTCCGGCCAATACCACTCCCGCAATAATTTCTGCGAATTTATTTACCTTATTTTTACCATAACAACCTAACAATTCTAAGCTTTCTTTCTGCGTAGCCAAATTCGTACCACCACCGTAAGTAGCACAAATCAGAGACGGAATTGTCATTGAAATGTATAAATCTCCTTCCGGCGTCACTTCGGAGTGTAAAATTCCGGCTGAGGATTCAGAGACGTTCGCAACGTCTTGTCCCGTAGCAATAAACATTGCGGTAATTCCATTAGCGGAATGCAAACCGTTATTATTTGCACCGGAGAGGATTGCACCGACATTAGCAATTTGACCGTGATAAACCAATTGATCTGGTGTTACCCGCATGACTTCGATTAAGACATCTCTTTTAATCGTACATTCTGCCGTTACTCGTTTACCACGGGTACGCATCACGTTGACTTGCGACGCTTTTTTATCCGTAGCCAAGTTAGACTCTAGGTAAAAGTGTTTAATTGTATAATCTTTATAATGATCTAGAATCCAGCTACAAGCAGCAAAAGTAGCCCGTCCTACCATGTTTTGTCCAGCGGCATCTCCCGTATGGAAATTGAATCGGAGGTAAGTAAATTTGCTAGCTAAGAACGGATCAATATATTTTAGCTTACCAACGCTCGTGGTCGATTCTGCTTCGGCAGCAATTTTATCAAAGTTATCTTGTACCCAAGCGGAGAAATCTCTAGCGCCTCTTGCATTTTCAAAAACAAAAACGGGCGCACGTTGCATGGCGTCGTCCTGCACAGTACAAATAGAACCACCAGAAAGATTGAGTAATTTAATTCCTCGATTGTAAGAAGCGACCAACGTACCTTCCGCAGTTGCCATCGGCACTAAGTACTCTCCGTCGGCATGTTCTCCGTTGATTTTTATCGGTCCAGCAAAGCCCAGTGGCACTTGCGCAACCCCCGTAAAATGTTCACAATTTCCTTCCGTAATGTGTGGATCGAAAGAATATTGGGGAATATGTTTTAATTTAGTCTTAGTGTAATCCTCTACGAATTTAATGCGCGATTGAATCGCTTTTTCGCTATAATCATCCTCTTTATCTCTTGGAATTCTAATAATATTTTCTGCCTTATCCGTAATGGTATCATCTACTTTGAGCGTCAATTTGCCAAAAGGTTTCGCTCTAAACTTCACTTCGATAGGATATTTACCATTTTCTAATTTTGGCATTTTGCACTGTACCTCAAATTCCTTTTTCAAAGGAAAATCCGTAGGACCTCCACTATTGATGTCCGTTATCGTAAATACTTCTCCTTTACCAAAATCTAATAATAACTGATCGAGCGGAACGGTGTGATCTCCAATTTTGACGTGGACAATTTCTACTATTTTTGCGTCGCTGAGTCTGTTCTTCATGGAGAACTTGACGCCATCTGCAGTATTTTGCAAACTGCCAAAAGTGTAAAGTTGCTTGAGAATGAGGCTGGGTACTAACATTTATTCAGTGTGGTTAGGGCAGAAGCTATTAACTAGGATTCTCTTGAAATAAAGTCAATCCCCTCGAAAGTGGTTCGACAATCAATAGCATCTTGATGTTATATAAATGATTTAACAAACAATATTGAAGTTAAGTACTAACATAACTTAATGGTAAAAAAAATTTGTCTTAGTACTTAAGTACCAATACAAATTATTTTACTTATTAACTTGCATCATCTTTTGACCAGTCTTTTCGTTACTCAAAGCCTTCCTAAGCAAAGGCTTAGGGCGGTTTTCGTGCCTCAATACTGACCAAAATCTAACACAATTTAATGGCAAATTAATTTTGTCTTAGTACTTAAGTAGTTTGCAGAATTAAATTAACTAATAACTTGAAAGCCTTTTAAGCTTATTGTAAACTCAATTTCCGCGAACTACTTATTTGATGAAGTTCTTTTAAAATAGATCTTAATACCTACAGGTAAAGCATTTTAAAACAACTTCGATAATTCGTAAGTAAGCGCGCAAAATTATTTCGGATTTTTAAAACAATTTCTATTAAATAATAAGCAGCAATCTAGCTCAAATCAACCCTCTTTTATTCACTATCCGCAACAGCAAATGATTTTTAAAATAAAGGGTTCATCATCGCTGTAATTACAAAAAAAGCCAAAGACCTAAGACTTACTATTTATTTTAAAATAACTAGCTTGGCTAAGTTAAAAAAAAAAGCGAGATTACAGTGCTGTAATCTCGCTAATATAACTTAATCTAACCAGATATTTTACTTTCGTACGATCCTACTACTGTCATTCTCCAGAAATAGGGTCTTTCCTACAAATCCTTAAAACTTGAGGAACGCTGTAAAATTGTTTAACGAGGACTACTTCGCGCTTGCTTTCGCTCTTGAAGTTGTTTTACGAGTCGTCGTTTTCTTTGCCGCTGTTCTCTTAGCCGTAGCTTTTTTTGCAGTTTCTTGCTTTTGCTCTAACTCTTTCGTCAACAAGCCTACTTTAATTTCTAAAGACTTGATACGTTTTTCTAAACGGTTAATGTTTTCGCTAGAAGGGAAATTCAATTTTGCCATTGCGATACCTACCGCATTGTTCATAATTGCTTCAAACTCTTCTCGCTTCGTTTCGAGGGTATCTTCTACACCAGAAACAACTTTTTTACCTTCTTCTTCAGAGATTTTACCTTTCTCTACTAATTCATTAACACCGTTCTTCAAAGAGCTAGTAGTGTTTGTTACTAAACCAACACCTGTGTAAAATACTTTTTTAAATAAATCTTCCATTTTCAGAATATCTTTTTGTTTAATAAAATTTTTAATGCTCATTCAGAATTATCTTCTGACAACACAAAGATATAGCGAAATTTCGTTAATCGCAAACATGATTTTTAATATTTACAATATTCGTAAAAATTCTAATCAAAAAAATAAATTACAATACTTAATATCGATTAAAATCAAAAAACATCATTTTAAATTGAATTTTTTAAAAAAACAATAAAGTCAAGTTAAAACATAAAATATTATTTATAATAAGATTTAAAGTCTATAAATTTATATTAAAAAGAATAAAATTCTATTTTTAACAAAAAAATAAAACTATTAGTCTACACTATCACTATAGTACAGTTTTCAATAAATTGTAAAAAATAAATTTGAAATTAAGAAAATTGA
>JBGCFY010000148.1:0-4315 GCA_045110315.1 Saprospiraceae bacterium | reverse complement strand
TTATGCCAGTAGATAATTATATGCGTTATTTACTCGAATATAAAAACTTTGCGATCTGGGAAAATAATAATGAATCAATTTTATTCCGACCAGAATATGTTCATTCTAGTGGGGGAAGTGTTTACCCTTCGATGACTTACTTGCACTATATCGATAATAACGATACCAATCACTTTAATTTTGCTGATAATAAAGAGATTTTTGAAAATGCAGAAATAGACTTCAATGATATCTTGAAAGAGCAGGAGGAACAGGAATACGATAAGGAGCAAATATTTTTTATGCAATCTTGTGGAATGGAGCAAGGGTAAGTATTGTTCTGATTCCTCAGTAGAAACTGAAATAAACTTTTAGATATACGCTAAGCAATGAAAACTAAGTATCTATTACTACTCTTATTATTCTTAACCAGTCTCTTCGCTTGTCAAGAAAATACGACCAACACTTCAACGACTACTGCTCTAGTCAGGGATACTTTATCCCTAACAATTGCAACGCCTCAACCCGTAGAAAAGCAAGGCTATTTCGTCAGCGCTCCTTCGGGATTAAATTATCGTCAATCTCCACAAGGAAAGGTCCTCGGGAAATTTGAATGGAATACGCTCGTCACCATCGTGACTCGTACGGGCGTTTACGATACCATTGCAAATGATAATGACTTACTGAAAGGAGAATGGGTTGGTGTGGGAAAAGAAGATCAGACGGTTTATGTTTTTGATGGTTTTTTGGCGAAAGTGAAACAGCAATTGAAAGTAGCGAATCCTAAGTTATCGCCACAGGAGGACCTAGCGATTTACCCGCTTGATAGTTATGAAAACGAGGACAAGGAAACGATCAGCGTGGTGATGCTTACCGATGGTTTTGCGTGGAACGATCATCCCGATTCCTTAGTGATCGAAGATCGATACCTTGGATATAATATGTCAACGGAACACCACGAAATGAATCCAAAATACCGGAAGCGATTTTTAGAACGCTTAAAGCTTAAAGAAACGGATAAAGTTTTTATTTATAATTATTCGACCACCAAAAAATATACTTTTGCTGTAAAGGATTTACCTTTGTTTGCTCACCTTAGCATTTACGGTGCAGGTCAGCCCGTAGAACAATATGCTTATTTAATTGGATTTAACCTTGAGGATCATTTAGCTATTGAGGATGCTAGAACTTATTATAATGCTTTTGTTACTATTGGAAAAGAAAACCCTTTCGTCGTAGGGGAAATGCAAGCGCCGACTTGGGAAAAAGTAGCACCAGAGTTGTTTCCTGCGAGTGCTCAAGCATTTCCAGCAGAAGGAAAATATGTGATTGAAAATACTTATCAGTACGAAGCAAATGGGTTCGCTTATTTTGTACAAGACTTTACATTTGGGATTAACCGTTCCGGGAGACGCTTACTCGTGCAAGCAGCGAAGGGTAAGGAAAAGCTTTTGGAAAAAACTTACCATAGCTCGGAAGGGACTTCTTTAGCACCGTTAAATTTTGTACATCCAGAAGATAAAGAAGACCGCTATCAGTGGACAGGAAAATTATTTAAAAATAGAGCACCTGTGATTTTTGGTTTTGAATACCATTCTTTTGGTTGTCCAGGAATTGAGTTTATTAGTCCCACGGAACGTGGTACTTATATTCGATGTGATAATCGGCATTAATTTTTTAAATACGATGAACGCATCAAACAAGCTTAGTTTTAACTATAATCCATTCGGCGGACTGACGGATGAAGAGCTAATGCAAGTCATTGTACCTCGGGAGAGTGTAGGGCAGATATTGGAAGATATCAAAAGTGAGCAGCCTTTGATGATTGAGTTGGTAGGAAAGAAGGGAAGAGGAAAGACGAGCCACCTAAAATTATTGCATCGCTTGCACGGAGCAGGTAAGTTATACGAATTGACCGCTAGGGAGAAACCATTTGAATTGATGATGCAGGATTCCGCTGAAGTATTATTTATAGATAGTATTCATCATCTAAACTTGCGTAAGCGGTTAAAGTTGTTTAAATGTAAAAAGAAAATTGTTCTCACGGCACACCATAGTCGGTTCTTAGAATTTAAATGGAGTAACTTAGCGTACAAAACTTATCCATTCAAAGGAATTGAAAAAAAGCAATTGATTCAGTTGTTACAAAATAGGCTTGCGTTGGCGAGTAAGCACCAAGCAGAAGTCACCCTCGACGAAGAGGAGGTAACGCAGCTAATCACTAAGTATAAAGATGACTACCGAGCAATACTGAAAAGTCTTTACACTAAATATAATGCTTAATGGGAAAGAAGTTTAAACTCAAAATAAATCTAAACGAAGAAAGAGTTTACCAACCAAAGGAAAGTGTGGAAGGTCATATCTCTGTATCGGTACAGCAAGATATTGAGGTGGATATTTTGTCGTATAAATTATTTTTGGAAATTCGGGGATTAACTAGAACCAACGTCATTATGCTGGGACAGGAGAAAATGACAAGCCAGGAGCAATTGTCGGGAGGAACGGTGAAAAATTATCCTTTTGCGCTAAAGAATCACCAACACGAAACGTATAAAGGTCAAAATGTAGAGTTATTGATTCGAATGGAGGCAACGCTGAAATTAAAAGATAAGCCTTCCACCAATTTCTTATTGTCGAAGGTTGGATATATACACAGCGGCAGCAAAGAATCTATCAGTAAGTATCTGTTTTTTGAATATGAAAAAGGAAACTATAAAATTGTTGAAGATAAAATTAACTTTCCACAAAGCTTGGTTTCCTGTTTGATCGGCTTAGCTATACTAGCGTTTACAGGAATTGGTCTATTTTTCTTAGGCTTTTTAAGCGATCCACTGAATAGAAATATTGTGTTAGTTGGAGGCTTAATATTTTTCTTGTTGGGCGCTTTTTATCTTTGGGTGGAAATTTTTCTTATTGGTCAAATTAAGGCTAAATTGATTGACCTCGGGGAAGGACAATTTCAGCTTGAATTAGAGAATAAAAAAAAGTGGGAATCAAGCAAAAGTGTAGCGGTAAGGTATAAGATTTTTGAAGAAGTAATTGATCGAAGAGGAACGAGTAGCTCAACGGAAACAAATTATATCTACCTGTCTGAAACTAAGACTATAGAAAATCCGTGGCGAGGTGCTACACTAGTTTTTGACTATCCGAAAAAAAGTATTCCCATGTTTCGTTTTGAAGATGTAAGAATATATTGGTTGCTTGAGGTAAAAGTCTTCTCTTCTTTCTGGTTGAAATTTACTTACAGTCATGAAGTCTTAGTATCGCATCGATAAAAAGAAATAATTCAAGTACTTAGACCGTTTAACTCGGATAAATACCTACATTTTTCGGGTTACTAAAAAGACTTAATTTAGAAGAAATGCGATTTAAGAATTAGGATTGACTTCTGCCAATTTTAAAAAAAATCATTGTACTAAATATCATTAAAAAATGAAAATATTAATCATTGGTGGTCAGGGAACCATCGGACGCACAGTAGTTGATTATTTCAAGACGAAACACGAAGTACTGATCGGAGGACGAAAAAGTGGCGATGTTCAAATCGATATTGCTGATAGCACTTCTATTGAAAACGCACTAGCAAAAATCGGAAAATTAGATGCCATCGTTTGTATCGCTGGCGAAGCAAAATGGGATAAATTTGACAACTTGACGGAAGAAGATTATTACATCGGACTAAGAAGTAAATTGATGGGACAAGTCAACGTCGTAAGAATCGGTCGGAAGTACTTGAACGCAAAAGGCTCCATTACCTTATCAACGGGAATATTGGCAGATGATCCCGTAGAGAAAACGACAAGTGCCGCGATGGTAAATGGTGCGATTCACAGTTTCGTCAAAGCCGTCGATTTGGAAATTGAAAACGAAATTCGAGTTAACGTTGTGTCGCTCGGCATGGTTGAAGATGCCTATGAGAAATACAAAGATTACTTTCCTGGGCATAATCCAGTACCCATGAAAAAAGCGGTGAATGCTTATGTTCGCAGCGTCGAAGGAAAGGGGCGGGGAATGGTCATTCGGTATTATGAATAGTATGCTTTTAATTCTTCAAATATTTATTTGAGGTAGTTTTTACGCAATGTTAAACCAGCAACTTTGGGCAAGCACCGAAGTTGCTGGTTTAACTTTTTACACAAATTACATTTTTACAAAATTAGCTGTCGTTTCTAAACCGTTATCAGTAAAGACTTTGATAAAATACCCCTTCAACCCCCTAAATAATTGGACACGGTTTTGTAAATTTAATGTATAAAATCGAAAGAGATGAAAAAACACAGAAAAAGGAAGTCGGCTTCGGAAAAATTAGAAGTACTAAACTATTATGAATTACATG
>JBGCFY010000147.1:0-3054 GCA_045110315.1 Saprospiraceae bacterium | reverse complement strand
GGATAACAAATTGATTGCTCAACTTGTTTCCTAATATTTTAAAAAAAAGCTTGCTTTTTAACACAGTACCTATGGCAAGTAGGGCAGGCAAGGAAACTTTTCGTTTCCGTCTGGTCTACGAGCCAGAGCTTTTTGTTTTGTAATTATTTTTTCTTTTTTAATTGCCAAATTCAAAAGATTTGGCGGACTCAGCAAACAAGCCCAAGCCTTTAAATATAACACTTTATGCCCTATTTGCTATAGCCATTGTGCCTGTTGCACAAGTACTTGATAAAAATAGTGTTTTTGCTTAACTTTAGTTATGCAAGGAAAGAAGGATTATCAAGAGAAGTTATTTGCTCATTTTCAGTTGAGTGAACGAATCCCCAAGAACAATTTCTACAGGCGATTAAAGGAAGTATTGGATTTAAATTTTCTCTACAAGCTAACTAAAGGATATTACGGAGAGAGTGGTCAAAAAAGTATAGACCCATTGGTGTTTTTCAAACTTTGTTTAGTGGGTTATTTAGAGAATATTATTAGTGATCGTAAGTTAATAGCGCATTGTTCAATGCGATTAGATATTTTGTATTTCATAGGTTATGACATAGATGAAGAACTACCTTGGCATAGTACTATAAGTAGAACCCGTCAACTATTTCCAGAAGCTGTATTTGAAGAAGTTTTTACTAAGGTTTTACAAATGTGCATAGCAAAAGGCATGGTAAGTGGCCATACCCAAACTATAGATTCAGCTCCAGTAAAGGCTAATGCAAGTATGGACACCCTTGAGCTAAAAGTACCTGAAGAAGATTTGAAAGAACACTTAATGCGCATACGCGCAATTAGTGCAATGGATAAAGAAGAGCCTCATCGTAAATCTAAAAACGACAAATCAGACAAAGACCAGCGTAAGGTGACGGCAAATAACAAAGAGCTTTCAGCTATAGCAAGTCGTAATAAGAAGTGGGCAAAAGACCAAGACCAAAGACCAGGCGCAGGTAATAAAGGTGCAAAGTATACGAGTAACAAAACACATTACAGTCCAACAGATCCAGATGCTAGAATAAGTGTAAAGCCGGGTAAGGCTAGAAAGCTCAACTACCTTTCACAGCTTAGTGTTGATACAGCACATCACGTGATAACAGATATTAGCGCTTATCACGCAGACGGAAAAGACAACCAACAACTACCCGATATTGTAAAACGACTACAGCGCAGATTATGGAAAGAAGGATTGGTTTGGGAAAACTGTGTAGCAGATACAGGGTATAGCAGCGGAGAAAACTATCGTTTTTTAGAAGAAAGAAACCTTAAAAGTTTTATTCCACCCCATGGCACGTATAAAGGAGGACCTGAAGACTTTGACTACAATGAAGAGCAAGATCATTATATATGCCCTAACGGAGAAATTATTCCATTCAAGAAAGTATTTGCAGATCATCGTACAGATACTAAAAAAAAAGCATATCGTGCGTCTTCTAAGATATGCATAGGCTGCCCTTTAAAAGCAAGTTGCTTAGGCAAAGCCAAAGAAAAGAGCTTTTCGGTTACCTATTTCAGAGCGGAGTATGAGCGTAATATTCAAAGAGTAAATAGTAGACAGGGCAGGTATATGAAAGGCAAGCGACAGAGTACGGTAGAGCCTGTTTTTGGAACTTTAACTCAGTTTATGGGTATGTGTAAGATAAATACAATCGGCATCAAACAAGCTAATAAGGTGATGCATCTCTCTGCAATAGCTTACAATCTTAAAAAGTATCTCAAATTTGAGCAGAAACGTTCCAATAATGGGCAAGGAAAGCTTGCTTTTACACAATTTGTAAAAAGTGTAGTACAAGACCTCTTTTTGGTGTTTCTAAGACATCAAAAACTAACCTTACAATACTAAGTTGATTATAAAAAAGCCTCTTAAAGAGGCTTATATTGAACTGTTTTATTCAGAATTTAAGGCTTGTACCACGGTTACTTGTGTTGGCAACAGTATTTTTTGTGAACAGTTTATAGTATGTTTTTTAAGTCCTGTTTTCCGACAATCGCCATTATTTCAGCAGTATCATCATTTATTCGATAGTATATACTGTCCGACCCACAAACACATCTTCGATATCCGTTTTTTATGAAATCTACAGATTCAAACGAATAAGGCCTTTGCGCAATTATGTTAAAATATTTAAAAAATGAATCAAAATATTTGTCGGCTTGACTCATTCCGAACTTTTTAACTCCATAATGATGAATTCGTATAAGGTCTTCTTTTGCGGAATTGCTTAATCTATATTTAGCCATTAAGAGTGGCTTTAGACTGCTTTAGTATTTCGGATTTGGTATCACTTGTAAATCCACTATTTTCTGCTTTATCTAGCTTAGATTTAATCCAATCAATCTGGACTTGCTGGCTTCTTGCTTGTCTAATTAAATCATTCACAAGCTCGCTTTTACTTGAGTATTCCTGATTGTCTACTTGTGTCTTTAACCACTCATCATTGGGTTGCGTGAAAGATATACTTTGTCTAGCCATAAGAATTGTATTTTGATGCTAAATTACACCAAAAACGAACCAAATCCAAATTTTTGAGATATTGTTGCCAACGGTACGGCTATGCGTAGTGTGGGAGCGGGAATGCAATTCCCGATGCGCCACAATGCGCAGCCAAATCTTTTGGTTTTGTTTTTTCTTTTTTTGTCCAAAGCAAAATCCCAAAGATTTTGCGACATCATAAATATACACAGACCTTGGCGTAAAAGCCACAAGTCCGTATTAATTATAGGCATCGCTAGCATTAGTGGTTCTCCACGAGTAAGCACGTTGCATTAAGTTCTAGTTCGTACTGCTTTTTTTATTTCAACAATCAAGCTAAAAGTCCATCTGCGCAACAGTTTCATTTTAGTAAGGTCCATCTGCATAAACAAGCTAAAGAGTCCATCATCGCAACGATTGGGTAGGAGTGAAGTCCATTTGCATGAACTTATGCGAAATTCGATTTGATAATCGCTAAAACGCCAAAAAATTTGAGGACTTACGTCCTTAAGTTGACTTTTATTTCTGCGGAAGTTTTGTCGCGAAATTACTTT
>JBGCFY010000146.1:0-23876 GCA_045110315.1 Saprospiraceae bacterium | reverse complement strand
CCCGCCTATCTGACCATGATCGAATACAAGACGGCCGCTTTGATAGAGTGCTGCCTGGCCCTGGGCGCCATTTTAGCAGAGGCCGGATCGGAAAACGTTGACCACCTCCGTGCCTTTGGCCGTAATATTGGTTTAGCCTTTCAGATGCAGGATGACATTTTGGATACGTTTGGTGATCCCGAAAAATTTGGAAAAAAAGTAGGAGGAGACATTGTACAGAATAAAAAAACTTTCCTTTTTCTCAAAGCATTAGAGCAAGCAGACTCGGCGACTCAAGCACGACTCTTGAGCTTATACGAAGTCAAAAAGGAAGATAATACGCAGAAAATCAAAGAAGTAAAAGCAATTTTTGAATACTTAAAGGTTGATGTAATGGCCGCTAAGGCTAAAGATGAATACCTAGAAAAAGCTTTCGCCGCTCTGGAATTGGTTGCCGTAAAAGAAGAACGCAAACAATATTTGCGAAAAACTGCTCATGATTTAATGAATAGAGAGTTGTAATTAACGTAATATTAACAAGATTTAGATTTATTGACTTTTGATTTAATATTGAATGTTATTTTTTTAAATAATTGAATATCAGGTTCTTATAAAAATATTTTTAGCTAAATTAATCAGATAGTACTTTGTAATTGTGTTTTTTTTTTCTTGTAAATTCCTTAATCTTTACAGGGAGTTTAGAAAATAATTATAGTTGAATAAAAATTTAATAGGCGTTTTAGTGAAGGGAGCCTCCTGCAATATCAGGGGCTTCCTGTTTTTCCTAATTAAAATTCCAGAGTAACCGTAGGAGTAATAATGATTGGAACCTGAAATTTCCTCATTTGTTAAAAAAGATAATAACTAACGTGTTTTGTAATGTTTTGAGTTTATCCGCAAACAATTGGTCTTTTAAGTCTTATTCTAATCTTACTCGTACTAATAAATAGACCCCTCGATCTATTATTTACTAATTAATTGCTAAAACCTATTAAAAACATGACAAAACGACGTCCACCAATTGCCTCACTACCCAGTTAATCCAAACTTATTTGTGTCTGTCTTCCATTTTAGAAGATGCTACGCGTAGGAATAAAATACCTATTGCGTGTTTATCTTAGATAGCAGCACCTGTCCATTTACCGAAAAATAAGAGACACTATAAATCAGTAAAAGTTATTTTACACAGCAATTTTTTTGTTTTAAAACATGAAATCGCATAAGTAATCTACCTTAAAATAACCTTTTTGACAAAAATGAATCTTTACATCAAAGAATTCCGTCATCTTAGGGTAAAATAAAGCTGATTTCTGCTAAAATGACTTGTTAGCCTATAAGAATGAACTATAGGCTTGATTACAATTATATAATTTATTATTTTTGCACATATTTCGATCAAAAAGAAAGGCAATTCCTTTTTTTGTCTTAATTTCGATCATTTATGTTTTTGTTTCCACGCCTATTATATCTACTCAATGCTGAGCTTAAAACCCCAGTATCGTTTCAATGTCGCATTTTAACCAGTGACTTATTGCTATACATCGATCACTGTTATTGTCTAAATTCTAAGATGACAATGCGAAAACCCAACTTCTAAAAAAAAGTGTTCAAAAGCTAAAGCTTTGCGAGCGTTGATGAATGGCATTTTTATATAAAAGCTTCAATTTCTTAACCATGAAAAAATTAAAAATTATGAGATCAACCTCGTGGATCAAACTATTATGCGTAATTGCTATTTGCATTACTGGTTTTTCGACTAACGCTCAAATTGTCAAAGAAACTAAAAACCCCATCGGAGACAATCTTTACTGTTCACCTTACATTCAAGGTTTCCTTACCCCTTCTCTACCTAATCCAACTCCTAACAGTAATTACAATTTAGAGATGAGCTTCGATATCGGTGGTTTTATCGACATCGAAGAAATACAAGAAGTTTTCTTTGCGATAAACCTTAAAGATATTGGTGCACCTAAGCATTATGTCTTAAATTATGAATGTTGTGCTTCTATTGACCACGGACCTGGAACGGACGAAGAAGGATTCGACTACTTTTTCCGTTTATTGAAACCTTCCGGTATCGCAGGAAGTGATTGTGGTGATCAAGACTTTGTCGTAAAGGAATGTAAGCCTGGTCTTGTTTTTCAATCGTTGACAGGAACAGGGACACCAACCAATACGACGGATCAGCAGATTGCAGCTCCAGATACTAGTGATGATGATCCTAATGATCTTTGTCCAGGGGTAGATGTCGATATTGTTTTCTACGGTGGGAATGGTTTTTCTGCCCCAACGTGTAATATTCACCGAATGAAAATCGTAGGAGGATATTATAAAACAATGACTGGACAGGTTTATCCAATTGATAAACTATACGGTGATAAAGTATGCATAGGTAATTGTGCTAATAGTGCTTTATCTTGTACGCCAGCACCTACTTTCAAAGAAACTGTTTTAGAAAGTGACGTGAAAGTATATCCAAATCCAGCACGGGAAGAATTGAACGTGGAGTTGATCAATATGGAAAATGCTGAGGTAAGAGTATTCAACGTAAATGGTGAAGTTGTACACGCTGAAACTGGGGCTAATCAAAATCTATTATTAGATGTAAGTAACTATACACAGGGACTTTACATCATTACCGTATCTAACGAATTTGGTACTTTCCAACAGAAATTTACCAAAATCTAATTTTAGTGCACGGTACTTATCCCAAGAAGTTGTTTAATCATTTGTAAACAGCTTCAATATAAAAAAAGCTCCTCTTGTCATCAAGAGGAGCTTTTTTGTGCTTAGGACCGAAGTTCTTCTACCTTTTGTCTTAACCAGCGCCGATTATTCAAATTGGGATGCTGGCTGATTTGTTGTAAAAGTTGTTCCTTCGTATACTTGTGGGAATACCAATTTTTCGAAATTCTAGAAGTAAACTTGATGAAATTGAGTACGGCTTCTTTCTGCGAATTAGGCATTCGTTTATGACGACGAACAAATGCGGTAAAAGAATGTAAGAAACTAGATAAAAGAGCTTCATTCTTTTCTTCAAAATAACAACGCGTAATAAGTACCTTCGAAGTGATTTCGTAAATGTGATTTTTAAATTCTAACGACCGTAAGCAGATCAATGTTTGGTCGTAGTTTTTCTTGCAACAATGAAAATGAGCAAGCGAAAGTTGCTTCATCGAGTGTCGCACATTTTTACGCAAGAAGATCGAATTCTTTTCAATGAAATCTTCTGCCCAATCTAATTTTCCCAACTCACAACCAATATTTACCGTATTGTAGTAAATGGTAGAAAGTAAGAAATTATCTACAAACAAAATTCTACGTTCAATCGTGAAATTATGTAAATCAAATAGCTCTTCAAAGAAATGCTCTTTACCGCTTTTGTACAATAAGTTGGCATAATTGATAATAAACGTAATGATATTTTCTTTCTCCAACTTGCTAAAGATATCAAAGTGCTCAAAAAACATTTCTTTGGTCTGAAAGTAATGTGCTTCATCTACTTTATTCCCTTGCAAATAGTCAATCAATAATTGATAAATATTCAATAAAGGGTTGGTCTTTAGCGGATCACTTTTTACCAATTCTAGAATTTCTTCCGTCAAAAGAATATTAGAATTCTCGACGACTTGCGCCTTACGCGTCAGGATGTATAAGTATTGCATCAATCGCGCACTGATATAAAAGAGATCAAGGTTTTTAATCGTCTCTTTTAGGCTTTCTTGAGGTGCGCCCTTGACGGTATTCGTATGGTGGTAGATAATATTGTTGACCTGAAACTGATCGTGATAATATTGTGCATCTCGAATGGGACTTTTTTCGAGTCGCTTCAAGAAGTCGTGTCCCGTTTTAAAAAATAGCTTATCAATATTTCGACGACGGTAAGCTTTCAAAAGTAAAAAATCCCGATCGTTGGTTTGCTGCTTTGTCTCAATCCACAAGATGTACTCTTCTACAATCTTGGTAAAAGAAGACATAGTGTAATTCAACTTTTTTAGCGCATTTTTCTCCGTATCTTTAGGGAATAAATAACCAGCTAAGTTATCCTTCTCAATACGCTCGGTGTCGTACTTAGGGTACTGCCTGAAAAGTGATTTATACAGCTTTAGTACCTCTGGCGTCACCACAAACATTGGTGCATGCAAGAAAGACTCAAGCTCTTTCATCTCTGCTTTCGTTAGTCCTCTTAAGAGGGTAATGAGTTTACTTTTGTGCATAAAAGTAAATTAGGGTTTTAGTGATACTCACGTATGTTTAGAACGAAAAAATTAAATTGTCTTTTCCCGCATCTCGGGATTTTTCTAAAAAATTTCAAAAATTAAATTTATCTTTTTAGTAAGTGAAATTATTTTCTCTACTACGAAGTTTTTAAACAACTTCTACGTATTCACTTACCGTAAGCTTGTCGTATTTATCTGTAATTTCAAAACAACTACTTCGTATCAAACTATTTTGACGACAACTGCTACTATAAAAAGCAGCATCGTAAGAAATGCTCAATAAGTGATTGAAGGGGCATTAGCACTTACAGAATGAACAGAGCAATTATAGTTGATTGATGAAATTAAACGAAGGTATTAAAAAACGGTTCGTCTGGCTGAAATTGACAAAATGTAGTTTTATACCTCGTTAAAATAACTTCTACGAGTAAGCTGTACGTTGATAGGTTTTTTACCCTGAAATTTTAACTAACTACATAAGTTAGTGAAATTCACCATTCAAAAAGCAAATAAACTTAGATTACAAAGTACTTGGGTAAATAAGATTTTCAATTTAATGAAGAGCAAAATTCATCTCTTTGATGATGATGAACATTAGCCCAATCTTCCTATCAGTAGCCACAGGTTTTTATAATTGCGTTTTTCTAAAACAACATCTGGTGTATAAATATACACAATAATACAGTTTTACAAAAAGTCTACAGATATTTCTTGGAGCGGAATTGGTCTTTAGAGGAGCTTTAAAATTTTCATTCAAATTGAGCTTGCTCTTTCTTGAAGCTAAATTTTGGATTATTTTGCTTCATCATAGCAAATAAGCTTTCAAAAAGAAGCATCATTTAGCTACAATGTATTAGTCTGCGATTATTTCGAAATGACTTTAGCAATCAATGCTTCAGGAGGCATTTCGTCAAACTAAATTTACCGTTCCTAATCCACGGGTGAAATTTTAAATCTACGTTCATGACGGACAGTAGCACCGCCGTCAACCATGAAGTAAAATTCAAATATCATACCTTAATTTAAGAAAGGACTAAATATTCCTTTGTTGTCAAGTTGAGAAATAGGGAATATAAACTAGTGTTAATCAGGAATTAAAGAAAAGAATAACTCGATATAGTTACCGTAGTTATTGACTTTTATTCACATTTGTAGTGATAAGAAAGGTCGCTTGATTTCTTTTGAAAATTAATTTTTTCAGGAGTATTTTTTTTAAAACAAGTTTTGGAATTGTCTTAAAAAGCTACTGAGTACTAGTATTTACCGGCTATTCCGTTAGAAATAAAGACTCAATTGTGGAATGGTGTTATTTCACACCTCTATTTGTGAGCGGTAAACCCTGTCCAAGCACGATTCAGCTTAAGTAATTTGTAGCAAGCTTACGGTTACTACAAACTACTTAAGTCTAATCGTTAATCGTACGAATCGGGCTAATTTGTAAGCTGCGAAAATGATTTGCTTAGTTCCGCATATCTACATGACAATATCGACCGCTACACCAGGAAATTTTAAGGTACAAATACCATCATTATTCAGTTGCTCGGCTTGTAAAGAAATCTTCGAGATAGTTAAATTTTTCATTTGGAGTAATTTAATAATTAGGAAATTTTGTGAAGTTTTAAAACAACCTCTAAATACAAAGTGTACTGCATACCAATTCAATTTTGTCTTGGTACTTTTATTAAAATTTTATTACAGCAAATCCCCGCCGCTTGCTTCATTAATTTCGATGGCCTATAATCGTAAACAAAAGCTGATACAAAGCATACTTAGTTCGTTGCCATAATAAACGATTGCGCTTAATATGAATTTAAGTATTCACCCAATTTGATGAATCACTTAAGTTGTTCCTAGGTAAAAACCTAGACCTGCTATTGTGTTTTTTAACTGTTGTGGGAGAGCAAAGGGCTAACCTTTAAATTCGTTTTAGTTTGTACTTTTAGCTTTTTTAATGTTTTTTTAACAACTTTAATCAAAATTAAATTCAATAGACTTCATACTAATTAATATGAGATTTGAGATTGTCTAAATACTTGAACAAGCAGTTGACAAAAATAATATCAAATATTAATTTGTAATTACGACTAGTGCATTTAAGGATACTGATTTATTGGCGGAAAACTTAAATTCTGGCGTTAATTTGTAATTAATTTTGAAGCCTGTAGTGTAGTATATTCAAAATTTATTTCAATTAAGCTTTTTATGCAATTGTTATTTAGAGTTGTGTTTAATTGCTCGAAGTGGTACTACAAAAATAATGTTTATTTCGCAATAAAATTGCTTCTATGTATAATTAATCTATGAATAAGCGATTTTTTTATACGAAAAGGGAAATCTCTTGACATAAATGCATAAAAAAGACCCATTTTGAAGCGCTAATTCTTTATTCCAAAGAATTGATTTACAAACGTTTGTTCGTATGAACATTTATTGTTGGATCGATAGCTTTTCTTTTCCTTTGTTCATCCGTTTTCCCATCTCTGAGTTCCGTTTACTTTTTTTCACTCGTCACCAATTGAATGATAATTCCCGTTTCATCTGCCTGCTTGGCGGCATCGTTTAATTTCTGGAGTTCGGTCATCTCTGTATTCAGAATTTTATGATTCTTAAGAATGTACTTTGATCGCAAGACCAACATTTTTTCGTTAATTTGATTGATGCTCACTTCATACGTTCCAATCGGAGTTTTTACCGTTTGATCAATATTATTTTTGTTGACCAACTCTACGGCTTGATCAAAACTGAGGTAATAGCTAAAAGCGTCAATTCCCGTAAAAAGGGGATAATAGTGTAACAAGCGAGTATTGGAATTTGTTTGGTACAATTGGTGGGGAAACCATTGTTCAATATTAATTTTATAAATACCTTCATCCATTTTCGTCAGCGCAGCAGGAATACTTACGTCGTAATCTAAGGTGAATTTAAAGGGAAATTGATCCGCATTTTCTGACAAAACTAAGTTCTCAAGCTTTGCATTAGGAAAGCGTTTTTCAATACCTTTTCCCAAATAGCTTGCTAATTGAGCTTGCTCCTTTTTTTTGGCGTAGAAATTACGAACTTGAGAGGAAGCAGCACCTTCAAAGCTTTCTTGGCATTTTTGCTGTACGCTTTGCTCGGCAAGATTAACCGTTGTTTTGATTTTGTGTAAGCGCTTATTTTTTTGGTAGGGACTCAGGGGAATTTTAATTTCCTTAAAATTTTCGGTGTCTTGCAAATCTAAAAGATAGAGGGAAGTGCCTTCTAAAAAGGGAGGAATTTCGTCCATCTCATATTGTCGATCGGGCGTCTTTGGAAAAACTAAATGAAAGTTATTATTAGCATCTTCTACGACAAAAGTATAGTCCGTAATCTGAATCGAAGAAGGGAAATTAAGTTTCACCGGACCATGATATCGATTTTTGCAAGAAGCTAAGTAATACTTCAAACCCAAACGGTCTAGTAGTGTTTTATACATCTTGAGCAACACGTGGTAATCAGCTTTTCGTTCTTCGATAAAATATTCAATGCCGCTACTTTCTTCGCTGCTGCTAATCCGCTGTAGCTTTACCTCGTCATTGATGAATTGATGAATGCGCTGGAGTTGCTCCACTGGACTTGCCGTTTGCTGCTCGCCAAGGATCTCTTCGTAAAGTCGGCGTAGTTTTTTGGATTTACGAACGATAACTTTTAGAGACTGTTGATCTACGTATTGCAGAAGATCGCGCCAGTTCTGAATGTCTGGTGGTGCCGAATCGACATAAAAACGATTAAGATTGAGTTCGTAGATGAAATAGGGGAGTTGGAGGGATGGAATAATACCATTATCATCATAAAGTCCAGGTAAATCTTCCACTTCCCAGCTAAAGCTATAATTCTCCAAACCTTGTTCCATTTTTGGATCAGACATTCCATTGTATACATTAGTCAAGACGATGACCTTCTTATCCACTTCTAATATAAAAGTAGATTTTAAAATCGGTAAAAAATCATTCAAGTATACGTTATTTCCTCGTTGAATGGTCTCTCCTTCGTATACACAGACCAATTCAAATTCATCTCCTACTTCCAAGCCTGGAACAGAGAAAAGTAAGTATTTCTCTCGATCATAAATGTCTTCCTCATCCGTCAAATCTAGCGACTTAATATCTTTCGCCGCATGATCTACTAAGCTACCATCTTGCTTGATGGTACGAGTATCTAAAATGGTTATTTGTAAATCTTGTTTTTTAGGAATTACAATTTTCCCGTAACGTTCTAAACCGCGTTGCGTCAAAATTTTAATCCGCCTTTTTAAAATGTTTCGCGCAAAGAATAAACTATTATTCAGTAGAGTCTGTCGTTTCTCATAATCATAAATAATGACCGCATCTTCATTTTCATATTTAGCAGACAAGGCTTTGCTAGGCGCTAGCCAATCTTCCCACTTATAATCTTTCTGCGCGGATAGTGTAGTCGTCGAGAGACTGATTAAAAAGAATAAGCTAAGTAGAAATGGGGAATGGTTGAGCTTAGGGCATGCTTTCATAGATGATAGATTTTTGTAAACTTTCTTGGATCAGTTGGTTTAACTGATTATAGCTTTTTACTAAATGAGGGGCGAGCTGCACGTGTTCATTTTCGTAGAGATAGTAAACTTCTATTTTGGTCGCTTCACTTTGTTGAATATCCATTTGAAAACGCAATCCTTCCGCCTCAAAATTGATCTTTTCGAATGGTTTAAGTTGTACGACTTTGTCCAACGTCAAGGTGAGGTGCAAGGCGCGGTGCTGGCTTTCGTAAGTAACAAAAGTCTCGTCTTCCGCTATTTTTGTGGGCAGTTGATGTGGCTTGGGCAAGAAGTCCAACGAGAGGTAGACCCGTTGACCAATTTGCGTAAACATTTTATTGATTTCACATTGGTAATTAATGGCGGTCGTACTATCGGAATTGAGTAATTGGAAGGAGGATAATTCCGTATTCGAAAACTTCTGTTCAAAGCTTTTACTCAGGTAACGATGTACTTTCGATTCACTGGTATAATGCTGTAAAAACTGCAAATCAATTTGACTCAAGCCATGATATTCGTATTGACCTTCTCCTGTCAAAATTTGCCCTTCTTGCTGGAGTTGCAAACGATGAAAAACAGCGTTTTTGGCAGCAGTAACTTTATCGACTTTTAAAACTTGACCTTGATCCTCATTGACCAAAAAAACGTGTTTGTCCTGAATCTGCCTACTGGGCAAACCAAAAATGCCATAATCTTCTGTCGCATCTAAAAATAACCAATCTTCGCCCAGTTTAACAACACAGATGGCGTGATTCGCGGAGGCAAGGCTCGGAAAGTCAAAATCATAAGGATGAGATAAGGTAGCAGAGATCGCAATGTAGGCTTCAAAACCAAAATACTTTAGCGCTTGACACAAAAGGTTACTCATATCTTTACAATCACCTTGTTTATGTTGCAGAACTTGATTAACATCTCGCGGCTGCACCGCGCCAATACCATTTTCAAAGTCGATGTAGGTGATTTTTTCCTTGACAAAATTGAAGATCGCCGCAATCGTTTCCATAGGAGCAGCGGTCTGAGGAATGTGTGTTAAAATTTCTTGTAAGCTCTCTTCTTGTAAACTGGAATGTGGCTTAACCAAGTTAAAATACCAATCATTAAAAAAGTCGGTCGGGGCTTGATCACTTTTGTGCACCATCATTCTAATTTTTGGTAAATCTTGCTGCGAAACTCCTTTCCGTTGTTGCGCATTAGAGCTAAATAAATACCGAGTCGCACGGGGCTCCTGCACTTGCTTGGTCGCAAAGACTTTAGCACTCAAGCTATCTAAACGATATGCTAAAGTATAACCCGTCGGAACGAGTATTTCAAAATGAAAAGTATCGGTTGTCAAATGGTCATATAAGGCAATGGAACTCAAAAACATTAAATCCTTCGTCTTCTTTTGGTAACGATAAGTGAAGGGAAACGCTCGGTCTTGTGCCGCAAAGAAAAAAGTAGTTTTCTCAATGCCGCTATAGAAGGATTGAGTGAGTGCCGTACTTTTGTTAAACTGTTTTTTTTTGATCGACTTCCTTTTGCCTTTCTTATTAATATAGTTGGCTTTGAAATTTGTAAGTTGATCCAACTCTCCACAGTAAATAGAAATCCATTCTTTTTGTTGAGCAGGACAAATGCCTTTGCAGTTTACGGTCTGGAGGAAAGTATTTTCGGTCGGATTAACACTAGTGTGAGTCGTTTTCTTTAGGTAATGAATTTTTTCAGCAGGCTGAGCATTAGCAAGCAAAGGAGCTATACAAAAGGTAAGAATAATTAGAGGTAAAAATTTCATAGCAATAATCAAAATAAAATACGGGAAGCTTACAACGTAATTGAAACCGGGGCAGGACTACGGTTTCTAATTATAGTCAGTTGGTAGCAACTCGGAATAAGCGGCAAAGCTTAGGATTAGGTCTTTAGCACTTTGAAACTAATGATCAGTAATATCAGAATGTTTCAAAAAAAAGGAGCAACTACCTAAGCAGCTACCCCTCACACTATGAAACACTATATCTTTAAAACGTTTATTGTTGAAATTTAGTTTATTCTATTAGTTAAAAACTTATATAAACTTAAGGACTAATTTCCTGAAATACAACAAAATACGCGTTTTTTGATCAAATCTGAAGCTAAAAATAGCTAAATCAGCGGTATAATTGATAATTATTGATTAATTATTTTAGGAATTTATTTGTTAAGTTGCTCCAAAATGTAAGCTATAGGGCAAAATTAAAGGAAAATCTTTCCGTTCCACCATTCTTTTTCAAGCGTAGCACCGTGTTTCTCGTAAAACTTGATCGCTGGTTCGTTCCAATCTAAAACTTGCCATTTGGTAAGTCGAGCTCCTTTTTCCTTGGCTGTTTGCAGAAATGCCTTGAATAGCAATACTCCAACCCCTTTTTGGCGATAAGCTTCCGTAATCACGAAGTCTTCAAGATATAGCATCCGACCTTTCCACGTAGAGTAGGTCATATAGTATATAATGGTTCCAATAATTTTCCCGTTGTGCAGCGCTACCTGTGATTCGAAAATACCATCGGTAAAATCTCGTTCATAATCTGTTAAGGAAGCGGTCAACTCTTGTGGTGCATTTTCATAAATAGCCAATTCCTCAACGAGTCCATAAACTGCCGCTAAATCACTTATTGTTGTCTTTCTAATTAAAATATCCATGTCTGCTTAAGTTTTTACTGAAGTTATTTAAAACTATATGGAATACTCAATTTCTCCGAGTGAAAAGGTTTTAAAAGTTCTACCGATATAGATTGCGCCTTAATTTTTTTAGAATAAAAGGGAACGATACAAGCGAGAAACAGAGAAGTTAAGTTGGTAGAGAAACGGTTGTATTTGTCGCTTCACCATCACGATCGGATTCCTGTATTATGACATAATTGCCGTATTTTATTTTGCCAATAAGCGCTTTGTCCAATGAATGCTGCTGCAAAAATAGGATAAAGAATCATTGATTTTTACTGTAATCTATATTTAGTAATGATTTCAGTCGTAAATTTTACAAACTCGTTCGATCGCAATCATTGGAATAGGAGTTACCACATAAATATCATTTGGGAGCATCGTTGAGAAAAACCCCGATTGGCAAATGATTTCGAGACTTAGGAGTAGTTTCAACATTCTTTAAAATATTTTCAAACTAGTCTTTGATTTACCCGAAAATAATTCTATCTTTGCAATCGCTTTTGGAAATAGGGGTTTCATTGTAGGATGTTAATTATCTAAAATCCTATAAATCAAGGCCTTTCAAAAGCGAACGGAAGTAAAATTTAAGAAAAAAACAAAATGTAGAATATGCCTACAATTAATCAACTTGTAAGAAAGGGTAGAAAAAAGATCGTAGTTGCGAGTAAATCTCGTGCTTTAGAATCTTGTCCACAGAAGCGAGGAGTATGTACAAGAGTTTATACGACTACACCAAAGAAGCCTAACTCCGCACTACGGAAAGTAGCGAAGGTTCGTTTAACGAATGGTCAAGAGGTGATTGCGTATATCCCAGGAGAAGGTCACAACTTACAAGAGCACTCAATTGTATTGATCAGAGGCGGTCGGGTAAAGGATTTACCTGGTGTACGATATACCATCGTACGGGGAGCACTGGATACTGCTGGTGTTGCGGATCGTTTACAAAGCCGTTCTAAGTACGGTGCTAAGAGACCAAAATAAAAATTTATGTAATGGCACAAGCCATTATTTAGAACCATAACATTAGTAATAATGCGTAAAAGAAAACCCAAAGTTAGAGTAGTTGCACCGGATCCAAGATATTCTGATCCATTGATTACTCAGTTCGTTAATAACTTAATGCTTGACGGAAAGAAATCTGTAGCTTTTGATACTTTTTACCGAGCAATGGATATCGTGAAGGAAAGAACAGGAGAAGAGGAACATGCGATTTGGAAGAAAGGTTTAAATAACGTTATTCCAGCCGTAGAAGTTAGAAGCCGTAGAATCGGTGGTTCTACTTTTCAAATTCCAACAGAAATTCGAGCTAAGCGTAAGATTTCTATCGGAATGAAGTGGATGATCAAATTCTCTCGTGCAAGAAGTGGTAAAGGAATGGCAGAGAAGTTGGCAGCAGAGATTATCGCAGCAAGCAAAGGGGAAGGCGCAGCAGTGAAGCGTAAAGAAGATACGCACAAAATGGCTGAATCAAACCGTGCTTTCGCACACTTTAGAATTTGAGTTATTTTTTTAGTTGAACAATTAGTTGAACAAATTATTCGATCATATCACAATTTAGATTGTTATAAGTCATGGCAAGAGATCTAAGATACACGAGAAATATTGGAATTGCTGCTCACATTGATGCTGGTAAAACTACCACCACGGAGCGTATCCTTTATTATACAGGTATAAGTCACAAAATTGGAGAGGTACACGATGGTGCCGCTACCATGGATTGGATGGAGCAGGAGCAGGAAAGAGGTATTACCATTACTTCAGCTGCAACTAAGACGGAATGGAAGTGGAATGATACGACTTATCACGTTAATATTATTGATACTCCAGGTCACGTTGATTTTACCGTAGAGGTAGAGCGTTCTTTGAGAGTATTAGATGGTACAGTTGCTTTATTCTGTGCAGTTTCTGGTGTAGAACCACAATCTGAGACTGTTTGGAGACAAGCAGATCGCTACAAAGTACCTCGTATTGGTTTCGTAAATAAAATGGACCGTTCTGGTGCCGATTTCTTAAACGTAGTAAAAGACGTTGCGGATAAATTAGGTGCTAACGCAATTCCATTACAGATTCCAATCGGTGCGGAAGAAACTTTCAAAGGTGTAGTTGATCTTTTGACGAATAAAGCTATGATCTGGGATGATGATACACAAGGAATGACTTTCCAAGAAGTGCCAATCCCTGATGATATCAAAGAAACTGTTGCAGAATATCGTGCAAAGTTAATTGAAGCAGTAGCGGAATATGATGATGCTTTGTTGGAGAAATTCTTCGATGATCCAGATTCAATTACTTTAGAAGAAATGCAAGCAGCAATTCGCGCAGCAACGATAGATATGTCCATCTGTCCAATGATGTGTGGTTCTGCCTTCAAAAATAAAGGTGTACAAGCATTATTAGATGCAGTTTGTACTTTCTTACCTTCTCCAATGGATGTTGAGGCGATCGAAGGAACTAATCCTAAGACGGATGAGGTAGAAATAAGAAAACCTAGTGTAGATGAACCATTCGCAGCGTTAGCATTTAAAATTGCTACAGACCCATTCGTAGGTCGTTTAGCTTTCTTTAGAGTATACTCTGGTGCTTTAGATGCAGGTTCTTATATTTTAAATACACGTTCTGATAAGAAAGAAAGAATTTCGCGTATCTATCAGATGCACGCAAATAAGCAGAATCCTATTAGTAGAGTAGAGGCGGGAGATATTGCAGCAGGTGTAGGTTTCAAAGACTTGAGAACAGGTGATACAATTTGTGATCTCGATCACCCAATCATACTTGAAAGTATGACTTTCCCCGATCCGGTAATTGGTGTGGCTGTAGAGCCTAAGAGCCAAAAGGATATGGAGAAGATGGGAATGGCTTTGGCTAAACTATCTGAAGAGGATCCAACGTTTAGAGTTAAATACGACGAAGATACTGGACAAACAGTTATTAGCGGTATGGGGGAATTACACCTCGAAATTATCGTTGATCGTATGAGAAGAGAATTTAACGTTGAATGTAATCAGGGGCAGCCTCAAGTAAATTATAAAGAGGCACTCTTATCAATGGTTTCTCACCGTGAGAAGCTTAAGAAGCAATCAGGTGGATCTGGATTATTTGCCGATATCGAATTTGAATTAGGTCCTGCTGACGAAGAATTCTTAGAAAGCGACGATTTCAAAAACGGTAAGAAGCGACTTCAATTTGATACGAAAATTACCGGAGGATCAATTCCTAGAGAATTAATTCCACCAATCGAAAAAGGATTTAACATGATGATGGACAACGGTGTATTAGCCGGTTACACCATCGATAGTATGAAAGTAACAGTGCTTGACGGTTCTATTCACGCAGTGGATTCAAAGCCAATCGCATTCGAACTTTGTGCAAAGGAGGGCTTCAAAGCAGCTGCTGGAAAAGCTAAACCTACCTTGTTGGAACCAATCATGAAATTAGAAGTAGTTTCACCTGAAGAATATACGGGTAGCGTGATCGGTGACCTTAACAGAAGAAGAGGTTTGCCAAAAGGACAAGAACAACGTACTGGTGGTGCTATCGCGATTCAAGCAGATGTACCTTTGTCAGAAATGTTCGGTTACGTAACTTCTTTAAGAACGATTACTTCTGGTAGAGCAAGCTCTACTATGGAATTTTCACACTACGCTCCACCACCGAAAGGAATTGCATTGGAGATTATTGAAAAAGCCAAAGGTATCGTAAAGTAACGTTAGCAATTTTTTAGTGGGCTAAAATGTAGCCCGCTCAACAATACTTATTATTTGAAATATTATAAATAGAGTATGAATCAGAAAATCAGAATCAAACTTCGTTCGTATGACCATAATTTAGTGGATAAATCTACGGAGAAGATTGTAAAGACAGTCCGTAATAGCGGCGCTGTGGTCACTGGTCCGATTCCGCTGCCTACGCAAAGAAAGATTTTTACCGTCCTGCGTTCACCGCATGTCAATAAAAAATCGCGTGAGCAGTTTCAATTGAGGACTCATAAGCGATTGATAGAAATTTACACACCGACCCAGAAAACGGTCGACGCACTTTCCAAATTGGAATTGCCTAGCGGTGTAGATATTCAAGTCAAATTGACATAGTATAAATTATTATTTCTAAAAAAATTATTGAATTAGGAATTATACTTGTTGTTTTTTAGAACGCTCTAACGAACAGCATAAGTATAGGCTTGCTCCTGTTCATAATCTAAAATATAATAATCGTGAACGGTTTAATCGGTAAAAAAGTCGGTATGACCAGCATCTTTGACGAAGCTGGGAATAGTATTGCTTGTACAGTTGTAGAAGCCGGTCCTTGTGTAGTTACGCAAGTAAAGACAGAAGATTCCGACGGATACACTGCCCTTCAACTCGGCTTTAGCGACGCTAAAGTCAAAAACACTTCTAAAGCACTTCTCGGACATTTTGACAAATCTGGTACAGCACCTAAGAAAAAGGTGATTGAATTTCGCGACTTCGACGTCGTTGAAAAAGGACTTGGCGATCTGATTACGGTGGAGGAAGTATTTGCTGAAGGTGATCTTGTAAATGCAGTAGGCACATCAAAAGGAAAAGGATTTCAGGGAGTTGTAAAACGTCACGGTTTCCGTGGTGTTAACGACGCAACTCACGGTCAACACAATCGACAACGTGCTCCAGGATCTATTGGAGCAGCATCTTATCCTGCAAAGGTCTTTAAGGGAATGAGAATGGCAGGTCGAACAGGTGGCAAAAGAATCAAGACGGCAAATCTTGAAGTTCTTAAAATCTTTCCTGACAAAAATTTAATCCTTGTTAAAGGAGCAATTCCTGGTCATAAGGGATCATTCGTAATCTTAGAAAAATAGCAATGAAAGTTGAAGTTGTAAATATCGAAGGAAAAAAGACAGGGAAATCTGTCGAATTACCTGACAGCGTCTTTGGTATTGAACCAAATGAACATGCTATCTATCTTGCGGTAAAGCAATATAACGCAGCACAACGTCAGGGTACGCACAAAGCAAAAGAGCGTGGCGAAATAGTAGGGTCAACCAGAAAGATCAAACGCCAAAAAGGTACAGGTACCGCGAGAGCAGGTAGTATCAAAAGTGGTTTGTTCAGAGGTGGTGGACGAATTTTTGGACCTCGTCCAAGAGCCTACGACATCAAATTAAACAAGAAAGTTAAGCAATTAGCAAGAAAGTCGGCTTTATCTAGTAAAGCTACCGCTGGACAGTTAATCGTGATGGAAGACTTTACGTTTGATACACCACAAACTAAGCAGTATTTAAGTATCTTGCGCAATCTTGAGCTAGATCAAAAAAAGACACTGCTCGTAACTGGAGATCATGACAAGACACTTTACTTGTCTTGCCGTAACTTGAAAAAGTCGGATGTCTCACGTGCACAAGATTTAAATGTTTATCAAATGCTTAATGCACAAACTTTGATTCTTTCAGAGGCAGCAATTGAGCAATTGACAGCATCTTTAGTATAATTTTTTAGCTAAGCATTGAGAAACCATAAGACATGGCAAAGACAATTCTAGTAAAGCCGATTATCACCGAAAAAGCAGAAGCACTTTCTGAAAATAGCAGTAAGTACAGCTTTGTGGTAAACAAAAAGGCTAACAAAGTAGAAATTAAAAAAGCAATTGAAGAAATGTATGGCGTCAATGTTGCCTCTGTCAACACTGCAATCATGCCTTCAAAAGCTAAAAGTAGAAACACGAAATCCGGAGTGTTAAAAGGAAAAATTTCTTCCTACAAAAAAGCAATCATTTCTCTAGCAGATGGGGAAGCAATTGATTTCTTCGGAGATATTTAATTTAGTCAACAAAATTGTAGCGGACTTTATACAAAGCCTTACAAACAACTAAATAATAATGCCAGTAAAAAAATATAATCCAATTACGCCAGGTACTCGTTTTCGAGTAGGTAACGATTATTCTATAATTACTACCAACAAACCTGAGAAAAGCTTAGTTGCTCCGATCAAAAGAACAGGCGGTCGTAATCACGATGGTAAGATGACCATGCGTAATCGCGGTGGTGGTCACAAGCGGAAGTATAGAATCATCGATTTCAAAAGAGATAGAGATTTAGTTAAAGCAGAAGTGTTAACGATCGAGTATGATCCAAATCGTACTGCTTTTATCGCTTTAGTTCAATACGAAGACGGAGAAAAGCGATATATCCTTTCTCCAGATGGTCTAAAAGTAGGAGATAGTGTTGTTTCTGGAAAAGGCGTTGCGCCAAATCCCGGTAATGCGCTTTTCCTAAGCGAAATTCCTTTAGGAGGAGTTATTCATGCGATTGAAATGCAACCTGGTAAAGGTGCAGCTTTAGCAAGAAGTGCAGGTACTTACGGTACCTTAATGGGAAGAGAAGGAAAATATGCTATCGTTAAATTACCTTCAGGTGAAGTACGTCGTATTTTGATGACTTGTAAAGCAACTATCGGAACTACTTCAAACCCAGATCATGGTCTACAAGTACTCGGTAAGGCAGGTAGAAAAAGATGGTTAGGTCGTCGTCCAAGAGTAAGAGGGGTAGCAATGAACCCTGTCGATCACCCAATGGGTGGTGGTGAAGGTCGAGCTTCTGGTGGTCATCCACGTTCTCGAACTGGTGTTATGGCAAAAGGTCAGAAGACACGGAATAAGAAAAAACATTCTACTAAACTTATTGTTACGAAGAGAAAGACAAAATCTAAGAAATAATAAACTAGCTTAATTATCATTATGGCTCGATCAATAAAAAAAGGACCCTATATTTTCCATAAATTACTTGAAAAAATAGTAAAAGCGAAGGAATCTAAAAAGAAATCTGTGATCAAAACTTGGTCACGATCTTCTATGATCTTTCCCGATATGGTTGGAGAAACTATCGCGGTACACAATGGAAAAACCTTCATCCCTGTTTTCGTTACTGAAAATATGGTAGGACATAAACTAGGAGAATTTGCTCCCACTCGTAACTTTAGAGGTCACGGAGGGAATCGTAAAAAATAACCTGTTGTTAAATTATTTAGCACCGTTTAAAAGATTAATTCTGAATCGTGTGACTCGAGTCGTGGATAGTCTGAAGTGTAGTAGCATCGTAATTGCTCGGTTGACTTAAAGAATTTTTATTTTAGACAATATTTAATGTAAATAAAATGGAAGCAGTAGCTAAACTCAAGAATTGCCCAATGTCTTCTCGTAAAATGAGACTAGTGGTAGACAATATCAGAGGCAAGAAGATTGATCATGCCCTAGATATTCTACGGTATACCAAAAAAGAGGCTGCAGTGTGGTTAGAGAAATTGTTACTTTCTGCAATCGCAAACTGGGAGCACAAAAATGGCATGACTGTAAGTGCTGATGACTATAAATTAGTTGTAGGAGAAATCTTCACTAGTGATGGTACTCAATTAAAGCGATTTCGACCCGCACCACACGGTCGAGCACACAGAATTCGTAAAAGAACTTGTCACGTAACACTGACTGTAAAAAATAAAATTCCGTTAGAGAGTGATTTAGCTGCAGCAAGTGAAGCAGTAGAAACTGTTGAAGCAACGGAAGAATAAAAATTTAACTAATACTAACACTTTAATCCATGGGTCAAAAGACAAATCCGATTGGTAATCGTTTAGGAATCATCAGAGGTTGGGAATCTAACTGGTTTGGTGGTAAAAATTTCGGCGCAAAGGTGGTGGAAGATGAGAAGATTCGCACTTACTTGAAAGCTAGAATACGTAAAGGTGGGATTGCTCAGATTATCATTGAACGAACACTAAAGCGTATCACCGTAACTATTCACACTTCCCGTCCAGGTATTATCATCGGTAAAGGTGGTTCTGAAGTAGATAGAGTAAGAGAAGAGTTAAAGAAATTGACTAACAATGATGTGCAAATCAACATCGTAGAGATTCGTAAGCCAGAATTAGACGCTGCAATCGTAGGAGAGTCAATTGCAAAGCAAATCGAAGCTCGGATCAATTACAGAAGAGCTATCAAGATGTCTATCCAGTCTACTATGAGAGTAGGGGCAGAAGGAATCAAAGTTAGAATCTCTGGTAGATTGAACGGTGCGGAAATGGCACGTTCTGAAGAATATAAAGATGGTCGTATTCCTTTACACACTTTTAGAGCAGATATCGATTACGCATTAACTGAAGCACTTACCGTTTATGGTAAAATTGGTGTAAAAGTATGGATCTGTAAAGGAGAGGTTTTAGGGAAAAGAGACTTGTCGCCAAACGTAGGTGCTAATACCAACGATAAAGATGGTGGAAGAAGAGGCGGAAGAGGTGGAAGAAACCAGCGTGGAGGACGTGGAGGACGAGATAATCGTAATCAGTCTAGAAAACGAGACTAAGAATATAGTAAAATATAAAAAAATGCTGTACCTTTGCAAAACTTTTTGAAGAAGGACTATAAAAGGGAAGCGTTTGCTCATAATATTTAATATTTAAATAGCGATAAAATGTTACAGCCGAAAAGAACTAAATATCGGAAACAGCAGAAGGGAAGAAATAGAGGTATAGCACACCGTGGTAGCTCGCTTTCTTTTGGATCCTTTGGTCTCAAGACTTTAGAAGGAGGACACATTACGAACCGACAAATAGAAGCTGCTCGTATCGCCATGACCCGTTACATGAAGAGAGAGGGTAAGGTTTGGATTCGAATTTTTCCAGACAAGCCGATTACCTCTAAGCCAGCCGAAGTACGGATGGGTAAGGGTAAGGGAGCACTCGATCACTACGTAGCCGTAATCCGACCAGGAAGAATTATGTTCGAAATGGACGGTGTACCAATGGAGGTTGCAAAGGAAGGTTTGCGTTTAGCCGCACAAAAATTACCAGTAGCTACGAAAATTGTAGTTCGTAAGGATATTGGTTTATCATAATTAGCATATTATTATTTTAATTTCGAATAATGGCAAGTAAAAAGTATTTAGAACTTCAAGAATTCTCTGACGGTGATTTGATAAGCGAATTGCAGACAATGGAAAAGGATTTTCAAAAGCAAAAATTTGATCATACGATCAAAGGGCTTGATAATCCAATTTTGTTGAGAGAAATGGGAAGAGATATCGCTCGCTTCAAAACAGAAGCTCGCCGAAGAGAATTGGCAAAGATGTCTGCAGAGGAACTTGAAAATCGCTCAAAAATTCGAGCTAGAAGAAAAAAGTAATTTCATTTTGTAGTCCTTCGGGCTATTAAAGATCAATAAAGATGGAAAAAACATTAAGAAAACAACGCATCGGATTAGTTACTAGCGCTAGCATGGATAAGTCAATTACCATCAGTGTAGAACGAAAACTTCGTCACCCAATTTACGGTAAATTCGTTAAGAAGAGTAAGAAGTTTATGGCGCACGACGAGAAAAACGATTGCAACGTAGGGGATACCGTACGAATTATGGAATCAAGACCACTCAGCAAGCGTAAGCGTTGGAGATTGGTAGAAGTCATTGAAAGAGCTAAGTAATTTATTAAAATATTAATCCCATTCTTAGGGGACTTTTTCCCTGATGCGATTTAATTTTTGGAATCATGATACAACAAGAAAGTAGATTAAAAGTTGCCGATAATAGTGGTGCAAAGGAAGTTCTTTGTATTCGCGTATTAGGAGGATCTAAGCGTCGATATGCTTCAATCGGTGACCAAATCGTGGTTACGATTAAAGATGCTAGCCCAGGTGGTGTTAAAAAAGGAACAGTATCTAAAGCTGTCGTCGTAAGAACTAAAAAAGAAATTCGTCGTAAAGATGGATCTTACATTAGATTCGATGATAATGCTGTAGTTTTATTGAATCCTCAAGACGAACCAAGAGGAACTCGAATCTTCGGGCCTGTAGCAAGAGAATTAAGAGATCGTGATTACATGAGAATTATTTCTTTAGCTCCTGAGGTTTTATAAAAATTGTAACGATTAAGAATCATGACAAATAAAAGTAAAAATACACGGTTTGCACCTAAATTGAAGATCAAAAAAGGGGATAAAGTTGTTGTTATCGCCGGTGCAGATAAGGGTAAAGAAGGTGAAGTCCTGAAAATGCTTCCCGCTAAAAATAGAGCAATCGTAGAAGGCGTAAATGTTGCTAAAAAGCACATGAAACCAACTAACGAAAATCCTGGAGGGATTAATGATATTGCACTATCCATCCATTTATCTAACTTAATGTTGATCGATCCTAAGACAGGAGGACCAACTCGAGTAGGAAGAAAACAAGTAGATGGAAAATCTGAACGTTATTCTAAAAAATCTGGCGAAATAATTAAGTGATGAGCTACAGACCAAGATTAAAAACAGTATACAGAGATGAAATCGTTCCTAAGTTAATGGAAAAATTTCAATACTCTAGCATTATGCAAGTGCCAAGAATCGAAAAGATTTGCCTTAACCAAGGTATCGGCGCAGCCACTGCAGATAAGAAAGTAATTGAAAATTCACTCTCAGAAATGAGTATGATCGCAGGTCAGAAAGCTGTACCTACTAAAGCCAAAAAATCAATCTCTAACTTTAAGTTGAGAGAAGATATGGTAATTGGTGTACGAGTGACCTTGAGAGACGAGAGAATGTACGAATTTTTAGATCGGTTAGTCGCTGTTGCACTTCCACGGGTACGTGACTTTAGAGGAGTTAACGACAAAAGTTTTGACGGACGAGGAAACTATACGATGGGAATTACAGAACACATCATTTTTCCAGAAATTGACTTAGATAAAGTTAGTAAGATTACGGGGATGGATGTTACTTTCGTAACTTCGGCAAATACAGATGCAGAAGCATTAGAACTTTTGAAATTAATGGGACTCCCATTCAAGAATCAGAAAAATTAATTAAGCCTAAAAATACTTATTAAAGATGGCTAAGAAATCACTTATCGCTCGCGAAGCAAAAAGACAGAGACTAGTAGCAAAATATGCTGCATTGCGTAAACAGTTGAAAGAAGAAGGTCGTTGGGATGAATTAGATAAATTACCAAAGAACTCTTCTAAAGTTAGATTACACAATCGTTGCCTGTTAACGGGAAGACCTAAAGGATACATGAGGATGTTTGGTATTTCCAGAGTTACTTTTCGGGAAATGGCGCTTAATGGCAAAATTCCTGGAATCACTAAAGCGAGCTGGTAGTATTACATACAAAATTCAATTTTTTATCAAATGATAGTTACAGATCCTATTGCAGACTATTTGACGCGAATTAGAAACGCGCAACAGGCAGGACACAAAATCGTAGAGATCCCTTCTTCTAAAATGAAGAAAAGTATTACAGAGATTCTTTACGACCAAGGTTATATCCTAAAGTATAAGTTTGATGACAATGCTGGTAAACAAGGTGTTATCAAAATTGCTCTAAAATATGACCCAATGACGAAAGTTCCCGTAATTCGAGAGCTAGGACGTATCAGTAAGCCTGGTTTGCGTCAATACGTTAAGTCTGATGGAATTCCAAGAATCATTAACGGTTTAGGAATAGCCATTATGTCTACATCAAAAGGAGTTATGACGGATAAGCAAGCACGAAAAGAAAATGTCGGCGGCGAAGCGATCTGTTACGTATATTAAGCATTTTTAAATTTTATCGAAATGTCAAGGATAGGAAAAGCACCCATCACAATTCCAGCTGGAGTAGAAGTTAGCGTAAGCTCAGGGAATTTAGTTACCGTAAAGGGACCTAAAGGAACTTTGACACAACAACTTGATCCAGATCTTACACTTACTGTAGAAGACGGCGAAGCTAAAATTGCACGTCCTACAGATCAAAAGCGTCACCGCTCAATGCACGGTTTATACCGATCATTGGTGGCAAATATGGTCGAAGGTGTTTCTGCTGGATTTGAAAAGCAACTAGAGTTGGTAGGGGTTGGTTATAGAGCAAATAATACGGGTCAGTTATTAGAATTGACACTTGGTTACTCTCACCCCATCATGTTTTATATTCCAGATGAAGTCAAAGTAGAGACTGTCATGGAAAAGGGTAAGAACCCAAGAATTAACTTGAACAGTACTGATAAGCAGTTATTGGGTCAAGTTGCCGCAAAAATCAGAGCCTTCAGAAAACCAGAACCTTACAAAGGAAAAGGGGTACGTTTCGTCGGTGAAGAAATTAGACGTAAAGCTGGTAAGACTGCTGGCTAATTATAGTTCATATAATCTTAACCTATCTATATGTTAGGTTAATATATATAATTTGATAAAATAATAGACAATGGCACTTTCTAAAAATCTTAAGAGAAAGCGAATTCATCTTAGAATAAGAAAAAAACTTCAAGGGACAGATAGCACACCTCGTTTATCTGTTTTCCGAAGTAATCGGGCAATTTATTGTCAGTTAATAGATGATAAACAAGGTAATACTTTAGCTTCAGCTTCTTCAAGAGAATCTAATATTGACGCTGGAAATAAGGTGGAACAAGCCAAAGCAGTGGGAAAGCTAATTGCAGAAAGAGCATTAGCTGAGAATATTAATAACGTTGTTTTTGATAGAGGAGGTTACCTTTATCACGGTAGAATCAAA
>JBGCFY010000145.1:0-15002 GCA_045110315.1 Saprospiraceae bacterium | reverse complement strand
GCATGTGGTACGTTTACCATTTGATGGATGCGCAAGGAAAGTCGGTGATTTTTTACTCGCTTTCTTACCCAGAACTAAGCAATATGATTTTAGAATCACTTTACAGCGAACTAAAATGCTGTTTTGAAACGAAAAGTAGTGAAAAGAGAAGGGCTTACCCTCAACTTCTAAGTTATTAAATCTATTCTAAATAGACTAGCAAATACCTTAAAAACGTATCAACGCTGACAGAAATTTCGTAGCGGTAGCGTAAAATTGAGCTTAGTTCACCGAAAGGACTTATTTGCCTTAGCGGATAAGTCTAAAAATATTAGCCCTAGGTTATAGCGCCGCGAAACTTTCAGCTAATTTGGCAACCATAAATTCGGCATTTTGTTGAGAAAAGGGGAGTGGTGGCTTGAATTTAATTACATTATGTAAAGGGCCATCAATACTCAGCAAAATACCTTCCTCTTTCATGCGATGAATGATTTTTTTAATGGCTTCCGTTGCGGGCGTTTGTTGGTCTTGCTCTTCGATCAATTCTATTCCCCAAAATAAACCACTGCCACGGACATCACCAATGATTGGAAATTGATCTTTTAGTTGTTGAAATGCCTTTCGTAAAAACTCACCGACGTTTTGTGCGTGCGCTTGTAATTGTTCCGTTTCGATGACTTGTAGGACAGCTTTTCCAATTTCGCAAGAAACAGGATTGCCACCAAAAGAGCTGAAAAATTCCATTCCATTATTAAAAGCATCCGCAATCGCTTCGGTGGTGACTACTGCGCCCATTGGATGACCATTGCCCATCGGCTTACCGAGAATGACAATATCGGGCACAACTTCCTGCATTTCGAAGGCCCAAAAATGACTGCCGACTCGTCCAAAACCAACTTGTACTTCGTCGGCAATGCAAACGCCGCCTTGCGCACGAACTAAGCTGTAAACTGTTTTGAGGTAATCTGGTGGCAACACAATTTGTCCTCCACAACCTAAAATGGATTCGCAGATAAAAGCACCGATGGCTTCGTTTGCCTCAGAGGCTTTGGTCAATATGGCTGCGGCCAATTCCCCGTACTTTATACCCAAGTTTTGTTCCTCGTAGCGGTATTTTCCTCGAAATCCATCGGGGGCTGGCAATTTGTAAATATGCTTTGCTTGTCCTGGTCCTCCTTTTCCTTCATACTTATAAGGACTCAATTGAATACCAACATTGGTATTGCCATGGTAAGCGTGGTCTACCACCAGAATATGTTGTCGTTGGGTAAAATGTGTCGCCATACGATAGGCTAAATCCGTCGCAGCACTGCCCGAATTGACAAAAAACACTTTGTTGAGTCGATCTGGAAATTTTGCGCAAAGCAACTCCGCGTATTCTGCCAAACTATCGTACAAATAGCGGGTATTGGTATTGAGTAAGGCAATTTGTTTTTGTGCAGCTTGTACAACGTGAGGATGACAATGACCAACGTGACAAATATTATTTACGCAATCCAAAAAAGTACGACCGCGATCATCGTACATATATTGAAAAGCGGCGCGTTCCATTTGAATGGGATCTGCTTGGTAGCTGACGCTGAGTGCTGGACTAATGTGTTGGAATCGACGGGTTAATTGTTGTTCGGAATCTTTGGGGGGTGTATTTGCAAAGCCACAGCTTGATTTAAAGGCATTTTCTGCTTGCAGCGGATTGATTTTAATCCAGCGATTTAATAAATCCCAGGCATCTTTTTCGCTAATACTCTGATAGTCGTTCTCCTCCGTTTGTGCGCTCGCGTAGGCAGACATACAAACGCTGGTGCAAAGTCGAGCGGCAACTAAATAATATAAAACTTCCAACTCAGCCTCTTCCAAGGGATAGATTTCGTGGTACGCTCCAATCACGCTTTGCGCGTATTTTAGCGGTTCTTCTTTTTTCATTAAGGCGTAAGCCAAGGCAATTGCCAACTCATTGATCAATTGCGTGTAAGCTAAATCACCAAAATCAATGATGCCGATTAGCTTATCTCCTTTCGTTAGGAGGTTCCAATCGTTGGCATCGTTATGGAGGACAGATTTGCGTAAGGTCTTGACTTTGGCTTGAACAAAAACTTGATACTGCTGCAAATAGTAGTGGACGAGACTACGACTTTTTGCATCTTTGAGGTAAGGAAGGTAAGGCTCGCAATCAGGGAAATATTGTAAATCCCAAATTTGTGTTCGTTGTGCTAAGGTCGGAATTGCTACTTGTGCCAGCGTGCGATTCATGGTTGCCAGAAAACGACCAAGGGATTGGAATAGGCTATGCGTATGGGGCGTTTCGGCGAAGAAAGTCCCGTCAATAAAATTGAGCATCCGCATTCTTACTTCGCCGCCAGCATACCTTACGGCAACAATGGCTTGCCCCGATTTCGTAGGAATAAACTTTGGAAAAAGATAAGCTTGGTTTGCTGCTTTTTGTAGACCCGCTAATACTTTCTCTTGAGCAGTTAAAATATCTAGTGCTTGTTCTAGTTTAGAAAACTTCAAGACAAATTGCTGTTGGTCGTCCGTCGTTAGTAAGAAATTCTGGTCTTCGTAGCCGACTAAGGCTTTGATGGAAACGTCCAAGTCGTAATGTGTACGAACTAATTTTTTGATCTCAGCGTGGTTCATGCTAGCTTTTGTTTTACCGCAGTGGTTTCCAAAATTGAATTATTTGCTAAGCTAGAAAATTAAATGTAAAAGGGGAAACAGTTGTCGCTGGAACTTTTGATGAATCCGATTCCTTTACTGTTTAAAAAACTTTTGTTGCTTACCGCCTTTTTCTTGTATAAAGTAGATTCCACTAGGAAGGATGGAAAGGTCAATACTAGTGATACCATTAAAAATATTTTCTTGTAAGAGGATTTGTCCCATTGTATTGAAAATAATTATTTCGGTATCAATTTCGGAAATCAAATTGATGGTGGATTGGACGAGAGTAGGGTGGAATGCGATTGGTCGATCAATCGCTTTGCAATTTTCAAGAATCTCGTTGTTATCATTGCATCCTGTTGCATTATCGGAGAAGGTATGAACTGTGCGATAGCTGGATTTTGCGCTTAAAGATTTACAGATGTTGATTAGGCTACAATTAGAGAGCAATGGAGAGCCAGTGATGTGAACTGTTTTTAGGTTATTATAGTTGAGTGAACCGATCGCCGCTATGCTTTTTAGTTTAGGATTATCTTTTAAATATATCGATGTTTCCACCGAATTAAAGCCTCTGACCTGTTTTATTTCGTCGATGCTTTCCAATTCCTCATTGTTAATGAGGACGATAGACTTATCTAGGATTTTCAAATTTTCTAAATCTGCTAAGTTTTTCAATTTGGTATTTTCAAGAGAAAGAATACGAATTTCGGTCAGTTTAGTGAGGGAACTTAATTTTTCAATTGGGCAATTTGATAAAAATAAACCACGTCCAATTTTTCCTAGTTTGTTTAAGCCCGCTAAATCTGTCAAGCTTTCATGGTTAGAAATCTGGATACTTCCAATTGTTGCAAGTTTGGGGAAACCTGTTAAACTAGTTATTTTTGGGTTCTTGTCCATTGAAAGGGTTTCAATATCTGTTAGTTCGGGAAAGCTGATCTTGCTGAGTTCATTATTTTCGTTAAGATATATGTTATTAACGTTTTTTAGATTAGGAAAATGATTGAGATTGGTCAGTCCATTCATTTCAGAGATTTCGAACTGCCATAATATGGTTTCTAGGTTTTTGACTGCGCTAAAGTTGGTCAAAGAGTCAAGTCCGGACAGTTCTAAACTGCTCGTTACCGATTTCAAATTTTCAAAACCTGCAAATGTCTTTAACGACTTATTATATCTAATCTGGAGCGACCCCACAGTAGTAACTTTATTAAATCCGTCAATTTTGGTTAAGCTATAATTATGACTCACTCTCAATGTCCCGCGAATGTCTTCGGCTAGTGTGGTTAATTGATTAAAGCCACTTATTGCGCTCAAGTTATAGTTACTAGTCACTATTAAATTCCTCGGAACTTGTTTTAAATTAGAGAAAGAAATTTTTTGTAGACTATAATTATATTGAATTTTGAGGTTTCTATTAATATTTTGTAAGCTATCTAAAATAATGTTTTTTAAAGAGAAGCAATTCCAAATTAATATGCTTACATCAACGGTGACGAGCTGATGTAAGCCATCCAGATTCTTTAACGAATCGAGATAACGAAGCTCAAGGTAACCTTTTATCGATCTTAGCTGGGCTAATCCTGCTAGGCTGGTAACAGGATCAGTTGCTAGACCCTGACTATTAATGATAAGATTGCCAGGAAGCTCGGTGCAATTAGGATAGTTGGTATGGAAATCATCAACATCTTGTTGAGTCCTTAAAGTAATTGAAGATGAGGGACAGTCCTGAGCAATGGAAGAAAAGTGAAAGACCAAGAAAAGTAGAAGGCTGTAATATTTCATAGTTTTTTGTTTAAAATAGTTGGCAATACTTGTTGATAGGAAATGAAATCGGTTTGAAACTATAGCTAAAATCTTGACTTTAAATCTAGTCTTTTAGCTGATGTAGGAACCTTATTTAATGCACAGTGTGCTTAGGCGTTGTGGCACCAAAACAGGGAAAAAGCTTTTCTTTGCTGGCCACGAGTAGTCTCATAAAACTAATTAGATCGCTAAAAAAAAGCAAATTTTTCATTTTAAATCTACGAGCACATGTCAAGGGGAGGACAAAACTTATGGCTAAACCCAACAAACGGTCACCATTTTTCACAATTGGCAGAGTTTATGCATCTCAAAATAAGGTAAGGTGATCATTTACCGAACATACGCTTAAAGAGATTTAATATTCTAATAAACTAAAAAACATGGATAACTGGGGAAAACCTATCGAAATTCTGTTGATTGAAGATAATGAAGGTGACATTATTTTGACAGGAAAGGCGCTAGAAGAAGGTAAAATCAGCAATAATTTACATGTTTGCCGGAACGGACAGGAAGGCTTGGACTTTCTTTTCAAAAGAGGAGCATACGAAGGAGTCGTAACGCCAGATATCGTGCTATTGGATTTGAATATGCCAGGCATTAGTGGACAAGAAGTATTAGAACAGGTCAAAAATACGGATGGTATTAATACGATTCCAGTGGTTGTATTGACCACTTCAGAGTCACAAAAAGACATTCAAAAGAGTTACCAATTACACGCAAATAGCTACATCAAGAAACCAGTAGATTTTGAACAATTCGTGGAAGTAGTGAAGCAAATTCAGAGTTATTGGTTTACGATTGTGAAATTTCCTTCCCGAGATGGCGGAGAAATTAACAAAAACAGTTTTGAAGTTTCGGCTTAGTTGTTCGTAATATTTTAAAATTTAAAAAGAAACAGCTTTAAAACCCATACAAGAAATTAGTAGGTTGTTGCTTCTTCTTAGGGGCGGGCTGCAAACTAAGACCAATACCCAGATTACTCCGATTATTGGGTGTCATTAATAATTTTGGATTGACGTGCAGACTCAAATCTTCCGACACATCAAACCGCAAAAGGTGCGCATCTACATAAGCATCGATCGAATTCAACGCATATACTAAAAACATTCCCACGTAAGATAATTGCAAGTTTTTATCGTAAGAATTACGAATGGCTTTCAATCCATCTGCTGAGATCTCAAAATCAGTAAACTCGTGTTCTTCGCCGTTTACTTCTGCGATGTACGCATCCCTAAACTGTCGATAGCGCGAGCCATTCCAGTCGATGGCATAAACCAAAGCGCCAATTCCGGCGTAGACAATTGGTACTTTCCAGTACTTTTTATTATAAATTTGTCCAGTTCCGGGTAGAATTAGCGAAAGAATCGCCGCTTTTTTAGGAGAAGGATAATCTTTTGTCCAAAACCGTTTGACAAAACCAGGACGTTTGGTAGTTGGGAAAGCAGTTTTTGTAGGGGCAACTGTCGTTGGAATACTGTCGATGGGAAACGCTTCGTCGGAAGGTGTGACGGCTTCTTCTTCCTCAAGTTCTTCCTCCAAAAGTAGCAAAGAATCTCTTGGACTTTGGGCGGCAAGGTCCAAAGCCATCAGTAATAATAATCCACCGAAGAGTAATTTTACAAGCTGCATATTAATAATAACGTAAATAAAAGGCTTTTGTGTTGGTTCACCAAAGAATAAGGACAATTTATACGAGCGTAAGTTTCTCTTTAGTGTTAGGTTAGCGTAAGATTAATTAGAGGAAGAAATTTGCTTTAAAGAGTTTGATGGCAATCGCAATGAGGATAATTCCAAAGACTTTCCGTAAAATATCAGTTCCATTCTTTCCGATTTTTTTCTGAATCCAGCCTGAAGATTTGAGGACGACGTAAACGAAAATTAGGTTGACGGTAATTCCTGCTAGAATATCGTAGGAACTGTAAGCTGCTTTGAGTGAAAGAATCGTAGTTAAAGTTCCAGCACCCGCAATCAAGGGAAAAGCAATGGGTACGATAGAAGAGGAACTTGCTTCGGTATCTTCTTTGAAAAGGGTAATGCCCATGATCATTTCTAAGCCCAGTAGCAATAAAACGAGGGCTCCTGCGATGGCAAAAGACTGAACATCAACACCAAAAAGATGTAGGATTGATTCTCCGGCGAAGAGAAAGATGATCATTAGAGCTCCCGCGACGAGCGTTGCTTTAGCAGATTCAATTTTCTTATTTTGCTCTTTGAGGCTAATGATTAAAGGAATCGAGCCCAAGATATCAATAACAGAAAATAGAATTAGCGTAACGGAGATAACGGCTTTAAGTTCCAATTTAATCTTCTTCTATTAATTCTAATAATCGATTTAAATCGTTGACGGAGCCAAAAGGAATTACGATTTGACCTTTTCCTTTTCCTTTGTACTTCAAAGCTACTTTAGCACCGAGGTAACTCCGTAGATTATCTTCTACTGCGCGGTATTCATCGGGTAAACTATTTGCTTTAGGGGCAGGTTTTGTGGAAGTATCGCCGTGTGCTTTGATCAGATCTACCGTTGCTTTAACGGAGAGATCATTTTGGATGATATTTTTAAAAAGGGCAATTTGGAAAGAAGGATCTTCAATACCAGCTAATTCTCGACCGTGACTGAAAGATATTTGTCGCTTTTTGAGCGCTTCCTGCATGATGGGAGGCAATTTTAAAAAGCGAATATAATTAGAAACAATGGAGCGATTTTTACCAACTCGAACGGCCAAAGCTTCGTGGGTCAGGTCGCATTCATCAATTAAACGTTGGTAGGTAACAGCAACTTCGAATGGATTTAACTCTTGGCGTTGAATATTTTCTACCAAGGCCATTTCTAGCATTTCTTGGTCATTTGCTATCCGAACGTAAGCAGGCACTTCGGTTAGTCCGGCGAGTCGGGAAGCTCTCCAACGACGTTCTCCTGAGATTAACTGATAGCTTTGTGCATTTAATCTTCTAACGGTGATCGGCTGGATTAAACCGTGAATTTTGAGGGAAGCAACTAACTCACCGAGGGCTACTTCGTCAAAGTCTTTTCTGGGCTGGTAAGGGTTTACCTCAATCATATCGAGGCGAATCAAGGCTACGGAGCTTGCCAACTCCTGTACTACCTTTTTGGGATCTTCTTTTACCTCACTATCTATATTGGAGAGTAATGCTCGAATTCCTTTTCCTAATTCCTTTTTCCTTACTTTTTTAGCCATTTTACATAAATTTATAAAAAGTGCGATTTGATAGCAGTAGTTGCTACAAATACTATCCTAAAATAGCTTAAGGATAGCAATATTTCAATTTTTAGTGCACTGGTCAGCAAATCTGGATTAACTTACCTTCTTTTTACCACCTTTTTTGTTGGGTTTTTCTTTTAGCTTGATATTGGTTGGATCGTTATTTTTGGTCAAAAACTCTTTGGCCAGATTTAAAAACAAAATCGAACCCTTACTCGTCGCATCGTATAAAACGACGGGCGTATGAAGGTTGGGAGCTTCACTGATTTTGGAATTTCGGTGAATGATCGTTTCAAAAACCTGTTCCTTAAAGTATTTTCTTACTTCATCCACAACCTCATTGGCCAAGCGTAAACGACGGTCAAACATAGAGAGTAAAATTCCTTCAATTTGCAGCTTAGGATTCAATTGTTTCGTAACCAAACTAATGGTATTTTTCAATTTACCTAATCCTTCCAAGGCGAAGTATTCACACTGCACGGGAATCAAAACAGAGTCCGCAGCGCATAAAGCATTAATGGTAACCAAACCTAACGAAGGCAAGCAATCAATGAAAATATAATCGTAGTCATCTTTGATTTTATCAATAAAATCTCTCATGACGTATTCTCTGCGCCAGCGATTGACCAATTCAACTTCGGCACCTACTAAGTCGATGTGTGAAGGCATCAAGTATAAATTAGGTGTTTCTGTTTCGTAAATCGATTCGGCAGGATCACTTTCGTTGATCATACAATCGTAGATACTGGTAGTGACCTCATCTGGGAAAATACCAACGCCGGACGTGGAATTTGCCTGAGGATCAGCATCAATTAATAAAATCTTTTTTTCTAGTATAGCGAGACAGGCAGCTAGGTTAATTGCTGTAGTCGTTTTCCCAACACCACCTTTCTGATTCGCTATGGCGATCACTTTTCCCATTTTCTTAGTATCTATGTTTGAAGGATGCTAAGGTACATAATTAAACGCTGATTGTGGCACCTATATCCATCAAAATTAATTCTTTTCCTTTTTTAGCAAATGCAGCTTTTGCCGCTGCGTGGTCGATTTTGATATATCCAAAGGTATCGTAGTGGCAACCAATGATTTTATCACAGTCAATGAATTCTGCCGCAAGAACCGCATCTTCGTAGCCCATCGTAAAATTATCACCGATGGGTAAGATCGCAAAATCTAGTTTTGGACAAGTCATTGGAATCAGTTTCATATCCAAGGTCAAGGCTGTATCTCCCGCAAAATAGAAAGACTTTTCGGCGTTCCAAATCACAAAACCACCTGGATTTCCACCGTAAGATTGATCTGGTAACATACTAGAATGAACGGCGTTAACGTATTTCACAGTCCCGAAATCAAAGCTCCATTTTCCACCATGATTTAGCGGATGACCATTTTCTAATCCTTTGGCGCCATACCAGCTCACAATCTCATAATTAGAGATAATTTTAGCTCCGGTACGCTTAACAATCGCTTCTGCGTCGGCTACGTGATCACCATGACCGTGAGAAAGTAAAACATAATCGGCTGGTAAATTGTTAATATCAATAGCTGCAGCTAATTCGTTGCCACTGATCATTGGATCAAAAATAAGATGACTACCTTGTGTCTCCAAACCAAAGGAAGATTGACCGTAATAAGTTAGTTTCATAAGTTAATTGTGATTTATAGCTACAAGTTACTAGATTTCAAGGAAAATTGAAAGGAGGATTTTAAAATAGGGAAGGAGGAAGGTCAAATGGTAGTGTTATCGTATTACTTTGAGACCGTTTGCTAGGGCTTTAGCTCGCGATTGAAGCTAAAGATTTTTTTAATTAACATCAATAATATAATTTTACTCATTACCATTATGATCACTATCATTGCTTCAACCAACCGAAAAAATAGTAGAACAAAACTTTTTACGGAAGAATATTTCAAATTGCTACAAGCACATACAGAAGAGACAGTAAAAATGCTGTTTCTGGAAGATCTTCCCGAAGACTTTATTCATCGGGCGATGTACGCAGAAGATGCTCAATCGCCTTCCTTAACCTTGATTCAAGATGAATACGTGTTGCCCGCTACTAAGTTCTTCTTCGTAATGCCCGAGTATAATGGTAGTTATCCCGGTATTATTAAACTGTTTTTGGATGCTTGTTCCATTCGTTTTTACAAGGATAATTTTTACGGCAAAAAGGCAGGTTTAGCTGGCGTTTCTTCGGGGCGATCTGGAAATCTTATCGGAATGGATCATTTTACTACGGTACTTAATTACTTAGGCACGCAGGTATTACCCAACAAGTTGCCCATTTCTCAATGTGAAACCTTACTCAACGAATCGAAGGATCAAATTGTCCATCAAATTACGCTGGATGCGATGAAGCGGCAAGTGTTAGATTTTATTGCTTTTTAAAAAATTTTGAAATAAAAGAAGCGTACGATCCGGTTTAATAAAAGCTCGTGGATTAAAGTCGTTTCTTGATCGAGCAACTTCATTCAATAACTCCAGAAATGTTAAGGAATTGATCTTTTTGTCCAACTTTTAGCTTTTTTTGTTCTCCACTGCGGCGGCAGGTTTGGACACAAGCGGTTGCTTCTCAATTGCTTTTAGAATTATTAACAACTTCATAAAATAATCTAAGGGAGACGCATTGTGTTTTCTTAAAAATTCCTTTCTTTGATAATACTTCAGCGAATATGACTTGACTTTTCAGGTCCGTCCAAACCGATTCATTCGTTTAGGAGTTTTATTTTTTTAAACCAAAACTGATCTATGAAACAATTTCTTGTTTTTTGTTTATGCTTATTCGTGGCTTGCGGTGGAGATACTACTACCGATCAAGGCGAAACAACTGCTGCACTCCAAGTATTTCATTACAATCAACCCAGTGCAATTACTTCTTTAGATCCCGCTTTTGCTCGGAGTCAAAATAACATTTGGGCTGTCGATCATCTTTACAATGGATTGGTACAATTGGATGACCAATTGAATATAGTGCCTGCCATCGCTGAACGGTGGGAAATATCGGAGGATGGTTTGGTCTATACTTTTACCTTACGGAAAGATGTTTCTTTTCACGATAATGCTTGTTTCTCTGAGGGGAAGGGAAGAGTTGTCCAAGCAGAAGATTTTAAGTATAGTTTCGAACGGATACTTGCGGAGGAAACAGGGTCGCCGGGGGCGTGGATTTTTAAGGATCGAGTACAAGCGACGAATGCTTTCGAAGTGACGGGACCGCACGAGTTCAAAATTCATTTACAAAAAGCCTTTCGGCCGATGTTGGGGATTTTAACGATGCAATATTGTAGTGTAGTACCGAAAGAGGCAATTGTGAAATATGGTAATGATTTTCGGAGTAACCCCGTCGGAACGGGTGCGTTTCAGCTAAAACGCTGGCTCGAAAATCAGGCGCTTTTTTTGGTGAAAAATCCAAATTACTTTGAAAAGGAAAATGGTCAGGCATTACCTTATTTGGATGGTGTGAAAATTAGCTTTATTGGCGATCGAAAAACGGCTTACCTAGAATTACTGAAAGGCAAGTTGGATTATATTTCGGGGCTAGAAGCTTCATATGTGAATGACTTATTAACCAAAGATGGTGCTTTGCAAAGTAAACAAGCAGAGAACTTGCAATTTCTAAAATCTCCCTATCTGAACACGGAATATTTTGGTATTTATATGAAATCCACGGATAAGATGAATCCATTGGCACAAAAACAAATTCGGCAAGCACTAAATTACGGCATTGATCGAGCGCAAATGATGGAAGCGATGCGAAATAATGTTGGAAAAGCTGCAGTGGCTGGTTTTACACCGAGAGGATTGCCTTCCTTTTCGGCAACACAAACGAAAGGCTATTCTTATCAGCCGGACCGTGCGCGGGACTTGCTCAAAAAAGCGGGTTTCCCTAATGGTAAAAACTTACCGGAGATCAAATTATTGACCAACAAAGATTATTTAGACCTTTGTACTTTTGCGGCGAAGCAATGGGAGGAACTGGGGATTAAGGTACAAATTGAATTAATGGAATCGGCGACGTTAAGAGAGATGATGAGTAAAGGACAAGCTAATTTTTTCCGAGCTTCTTGGATTGCGGATTATCCCGACGCGGAGAGTTTTTTCACCATGTTTTACAGCAAATACCCTGCGCCACCCAATTATACGCAATTTGCCAATGCCAACTTTGACAAACTCTACGAAGCAGCGCTTAATGAAAATGACGATGCTAAACGTTACGCCTTGTACCAAAGCATGGACAATATCTTAATTGAAGAAGCGCCAGTCGTATTCTTATTTTACGATGAAACGGCGGTTTTTGCCCGCAAGAACATTAAAGGCTTGAGTAAAAATGCGGTTAACTTACTGTCTTTGAAGAAAGTAAGGAAAGAGTAGGAGCGTAGGAGATTACTTTTTAGCATCATGTTCTTCTAATCCCCATTTTCCAAAACGAAAAATCCCGAATCCTCTATAGAGAAGATCCGGGATTTTTTATGTAAAAGTAAGTACTTGAAGTAGTCCAAAAGAATTACTCCACTGTAAATCTTACTGGTTTACGTCAAGTGCTTTCAACGTTTCCATGTTAAGGTTACCTAATGGCAAGCTCTTATCTGTTTGGAATTGTCTAAGTGCAGTTTGAGTTTGTACACCCATTACACCATCAATTGGTCCAGGATTGTAACCCATACCTTTTAATGCTTTTTGTACTTGCATTACTTTGTTAGAAGTTGTTTTTTCTGCACAAAGAACTTCTGTCCAAACGGTATAACCACCTTCTTTAACTAAACGCTTTTCTTTGATAGTAGTGTATACTGCAGGGATCGTAATCTCACGGGTAGCTTCTGGAGAAACTAATACTTTCTTCGTGATAGTTTTGTAAACAGCTTCTACAGGAATTTCTTCTACTCTTGCTGGTTGATCAACAACTTTCTTAGTTACGGTCTTGTATTTAGCAGGAATGATGTCTTCTGTAGTAGTAGCCGCTGAAGCTAATACTTGGAAAGTTTCCGTACGGTATTTTGCAGGAATCTTTTCGTAGCAAGCTACGTAGCAATCATCAGGATTTTGAGAGAAACAGTTTGGAGACTTTTTCTTTCTTACCCACTGACCTCTTTCAGGAGTTTCTAATACCTGACGCGTTTGCGTAGTGTATTTTGCAGGAATTGTTCTTAACTTTCTTTTTTCTGGCTCGATCATCATTTTCTCAGAAACCGTCTTGAAAGTAGCAGGAATTACTTTGTACTTTACAGCACCTTCTTTTGCTAATACTTGCTCCGTTACAGTTTCGTATACTGCAGGTACTTTTTCTAACCTAGTAGAAGCTTCTTTTTTAACTTTTTGAAGTTCAACATATTCATATTGATCTGGCACCTTACACTTTGCGTAGCACTTACCGTACTCGTTTGTTGGAGGAAGATCATCGAAAGGAGTGTCTTGAGCAAAAGCAGAACTCGTTAGGGCTAGTGTGAACATTGCACACAAGAGAAGTTTAAGGTTTCTCATATTACTTAGTGGTTTTGTTAAATAAATATTTAGATTAAAAATTCGTTACAACCTTATGACGTCACCCAATTCATATTGTCACCTTTAATTAGCTTAAATTTAAAACTATTTTTGCTAAGCTATGATTCCTTAATCAGTGTGTCGTACTGTGTATAAAATATATCAAGTTGCAAAGGTATATATTTTTATTAAAATATTTCACTAGAGCCAGTGTTTTTAATATTATCCTAATATATTGCAAGCTTGAGAACAGACATCTCCTCTTTTTCCTATAAACCTTATAAGGATGTCTTTGTTCAACTAAAGAACACCTGTAAGTGTACAATCAATGGAAAAAGTAATATTTAAAGATTTAGGGAAAATAGATTATCAAACGGCTTGGACTTTTCAGCAAGATCTGTTAGCAGAATTGATTGAGACGAAGCGTTATAATCGGTCGCTGGGAGAAATGGATGCTACTCGTAAAGTTCAACAGCATTATCTACTTTTTTGTGAACATCCTGCGGTATATACTTTGGGACGACGGACGAATCCCGAAAACTTATTGCTTGACGAGGCGGGGCTAGCAGCGCGTGGCGTTCAGGCGCACAAAATTAATCGGGGAGGAGACATTACTTTTCACGGAGAAGGGCAGGTTGTGGGTTATCCGATTTTTGATTTAGATCATTTTTTTACGGATATTCATAAGTACGTTCGTTTTTTGGAAGAAATCATTATTCGTACATTGGCAGAATATGGTCTTGCGGCGCAGCGCATTGAAGGTTATACGGGCGTGTGGCTCGAAGATTCGACGGCTGTAGTTCCATTAAAAAAAATCTGTGCGATTGGGGTGCATTTGAGTCGTTGGGTGACGATGCATGGATTTGCACTTAATGTAAATACGGACTTAAGTCATTTTAATTATATTGTACCTTGTGGCATTCAAGAGGCAGACAAAACGGTTACTTCTTTGGAAAAGGAATTGGGGAGAAGCGTTGACTTGATGGAAGTCAAACAAAAACTGAAGCGTCATTTTGCAGACTGCTTTGAATTCGAATTTACGGTTTGATTCTTGCACGTTATAAACGCTGAACCTGTAACGATACTATTAGGTTACCGTCTACTAAAACCGCTCTATTGAGAATTTATTATGAAAAAAGACATTCCGCAATTAAAAGTTGAAGACATCGCGATTGCGATTGTACCTCGAACCGATCAAGTTGAGTCGAAAGAGGAGGAACTCTGGGATACTTATTTGATTAATTTAAAAGAAGCGCCAATAAAATCGGTATTGATCAATACCCGAGGCTATGGACAGCTAAATGGTTCGGAAACGAAAACTTCTTCGTTGCGTTACTTCTTCGAAGAAATCGGTCCGTTGCAATTTGTCAAAGTTGAGGCGATCTTAGTAAAAGTCTTTGAATTGACCAACGAATACTGGGTAAGTTTCCAATACGATAATTACCTGTATGATAAGAAATACGTTTTTGTCAAGGGCAGTATTGACGAGATTAACTTTACGATGATTCCCTTTATTGGACGGAAGGGCGTGATGATTCGGTAACTTACTCAGAAGCACTAAGCTCTAATTGCAATGAGGTGCTCGGTGCTCGTTGTTTGGTCTTTTGGCATTATATTTCCTTGGGAGAAACACCAAAAAGAGTTTTAAAATCTTTAGAAAAATGACTAGGATATTTATAGCCCACTTCAAAGGCAACCTCCTTGACCGACAATTGTTTTTCCAATAATAAAGTATAGGCAGTTTTCATCCGAATTTGTTTTCGGAAGGCACCGGGAGACAATCCCGTCAGACCTTTTAATTTTCGATACAACTGTGGTCGGCTCATTCCTGTACTTTGTTGGATAAGTGCTACATCTAAGTTTTCATT
>JBGCFY010000144.1:0-4061 GCA_045110315.1 Saprospiraceae bacterium | reverse complement strand
GGAAGCACGAAGTACTGCTCTTCTGATAAAATCTGGATAAATCAATATTTCCTTTCCATTTTTATCAAATCGAAAAACATCATCGGAGCGACCTTCTATTCGATCAATCACCATGGCTTTCGAACCACAAGTACAAGGTAGTCCTTGGTGAATGATATCATTTAATTCGTAGCGAATCACAGGCTGAGAGCTTCTCAAGTAATCCGTAATGACTGGATGAAATCGAGTATAAGAATCATCTAAATATTGTTTCTCAATTTTCAACCAATCTTCGTTAAAATGAAGCTTCCCTTTCTTACAGGTATACGCTAAAAAACCTTCCGTACATTGATATACTTGTACGATTTCACAATTAAATATTCTTTGAAAGTATTTTTGTTGATCCGCTTCTAAAACCTCAGCTACAGAAATTACTTTGCTAAAAGTAGGCGGTATATTTCCCCGCTCATAAATCCGCGCTAGCTCATATAAAACAGAAGGTTGTGCCACGAGTATATCCGCTTGATCTTTTTGTAGTTTTTGAAAATGATCTATTATTGAATTTTTTAGATCAAAGAAAGAGAAAGATAGTAGCCCTGATTTTACAGATTCGTAAAGATTATTATTTGCTCTTAAAAAGAAAGCAACTTTCCGTTTTTTAAAAGATAGCCCAATCACGCGATCCAAGATGGCAGCGACCCAAATTGCTTTTTCTTTTTTACTGGTGAGAAAAATTCCTCTATTACCGCTCGTACCAGAAGATAAACCGATGCTAACGCCATTAATCACCGGAGAAAAATCTCTCGTTACTTCACTCTGAAGTGCTAGCTCGAACGCTGCTGATTTTTCAACACCAACCGTATTGATCGTATTAAAATTCTCCATAAATATTTGCTTATTCATCTTTGGAAAATTAGCTTCAGTAGATAGATGTTTTTGATAAAATATAGAATACTCAAGATTCTTTTCCCATTGCTTTACCATCCATCCACTGACCTTGTTTGACCGAAAATATCTTGAAAATCTAAGTTTCAAGAAGTAATAAAAAATAAGCCATTTTGATATTTCCATAGTTTTACTTTTTTGTAAATTTGATTGATAAAAAATTAAACCTCAATAATCTAGTACAATTAGGAATGTTTTAGGGGGAAGTCTAATCATTGGGAGGACTAAGCACTTCTTTACCTAAACTTGAGTTCGTGAGTTTTTCATAAGTTTCCTCACAGTGACAAGGAATAATAATTGTTTCTGGATTAGATTGATGATAGGCATGAATCCGTTTCAAACTTTGTATAAAATTTTTCCAAGAATCTATAAACAGTCGGACCATTGGGCTTGGTAAGTGAAAGTCTTGGAAATTTTGTTTTAACCAAGCAGCATCTGAAATCATAAACACCTTCCCGATCTCCGTCTCCAACAAAGCACCGATCTGACCTTTCGCGTGTCCTTCCAATTGACAAATCAAAATAGATCCATCGCCGAAAAGATCATACAGTTTCCCTAAATGTTCGTCCTTCCTTGTAGCTTGTTCTAACTCCAAAAAATCTGTTCTTCCTCGAAAGTCATTCGGTAGCAAGCTCGATAAATATCCTCTCGTCAAGGCAGCAAACCCTTTTTTATGCTCGACAGCGACAAAAGCCTCTTTCGTACAAATAAATCTCGCATTAGGAAAGTCTCGCAGCCCACCAATATGATCAGCGTGAAAATGAGAAACAATGATAAAACGAACCTCTTCTGGCACAATACCTATATTTGATAGTGCTGTACTTGCTTCTTCTTCCACTCGAATAAAAACCTTTGTCAAGTAGGCATATATATTAAGCGGGAAGTTTTTCGTCGCCGAGTAAAAGCGGCGTGTATAGCCTGTATCAAATAAAATATGACCATGTACAGGGTGTTCAATATGTCCATAGCTTGCTCGAAATTTGACTACTTTGTTAGCGCTGCCACTCAACACGTGTGATTGTTTTGCTTCGCAATAACCGGCGGATTTTAAACTAAACTTAAGTTGTATCATTTTATTTCTTTTTATACCACGCGGCAAAATCGGCAATAGATTCTTGGGTAGTTTTTTGGGGTTGATAGTTTAATTTTTCTCTTGCTTTTGTAAGATCGAAAGTAAAAGACTTCGCCAATACACCAACCCCATACCTTGTTAGTGTAGGTTCTTTTTCATAATTAAAAAACTTAGCTTTCCATTCTAATAAATACGCAATTCCATACAGTAAGGAATACGGTATTTTAGTCTTAAGCTTTGGATAGCCGATAGATTTTAAGACTAAATTGATGGATTCCCAAAGATTCACAGGAGCTCCATTAGAAATATTATAAGCTTCTCCACAATTCTCTTCTCTGGTAGTGACGGCTAACTTTACAGCCTGCACCATATTTTCTACAGAAGTAAGATCTACCTCGTTTTTCCCTGATCCCATGATCTTTAACTTTCCAGCCTGATAGGCTCGAATTAGCCGAGGCATGATCACCGTATCTCCTCTTCCAATCAATGCTCTTGGTCATAAAATGATGTAGTTCAAATCAGATTGAGACAAAATATTTTCTGCTTTTAATTTCGTAGATGCATAAGGATTAACCATTCTTTTAGGAAGCGGACTATCTTCTTTAACTCCAAAAGAATCTTGAAAATCGAAGTAGATACTTGGACTAGAAATATAAATAAATCGCTTAACGGCAGCCTTACGACTTGCAGCGATCAGCAATTGTTGGGTAAGACAATTTGCACGATAAAAATCTTCGTATTTCCCCCAAGGAGAAGATAGGCTAGCACAATTAATCAGGACATCAATTGGTGTTTCAAATAATGATTTGACAAACGAAGCGTCTCTCAGGTCGCCAAGGTTGTATCGAACTTTCGGAGCGTCAATTTTATTATCCGCAGCCAATTTACGCCCCGTAGCAAGGATGCTTTCAAATGCAGGACATTTCGCAAATTCTTCCACAATTCTACTTCCCAAAAATCCTGTTGCACCAGTAATTAATAATTGCATTTGCACACTTTAAAAAGATTAAAAATTAATAATTCTCAATTCTATATTTTAAAATTAGTCCATAATGCAAGGGGAAACCGATCGAATATTGCAAAAAACACATTCAGTTTTATTTAATATTAATTAAAATAGAAGAGAGAAGAAAAATTTCATACTTATACAGGTAAAATCAGCTTGTAAGAAACAATTGCGGTATTTTATCGAAAGCTTAGTACCTAAAAAAAACAGGCTGAGCAATACCAAAGTATCACCCAGCCCATTTATGCTTCCAGTTCTATCAAAAACGATTTACCGACGAATAACCGTCACACGCTCGTTGAATCGTTGGTCGTTAATAATGATTGTTAAATAGTACAAGCCATCATAACTACCCGCAGGAAGCGTAATTCGATTTTCGTATTGTCCGGCATCAATTCGAGTTGAGAATTGGTGTATTAATTTCCCAGTGACATCGTATAGTCGTAAGAACATTTCTCCATCTTTCCGGTTGTTAAATTGAATCATAAAAGCACCTGTGTTTGGATTTGGAAAAACGTTTAGCGTTCCATACGTTAAACTTTGATATTTCGCCAAAGAGTAAGGATCGGGTACCAACGAATTATTTGGATCCGGATCAATACTATCTGGATAACCATCACCATCCGTATCTGGTCCTAAATCGTCGTAAGTGCAACTGCCATCATCCATCGTCGCACTCGGATCGTAGTTGTCCGCTGAAGAATCCGTGCAACCATACGTTGAATAAGAACAACTGCCATCGTCCATCGTCGCACTCGGATCGTAGTTGTCTGCTGAAGGATCCGTGCAACCATACGTTGAATAATAACAACTGCCATCATCCATCGTCGCACTCGGATCGTAGTTATCTGCTGAAGGATCCGTGCAGCCATACGTTGAATAATAACAACTACCATCATCCATCGTCGCACTCGGATCGTAGTTGTCCGCTGAAGGATCCGTGCAGCCATAATAAGTATAATAGCAACTACCATCATCCATCGTCGCACTCGGATCGTAGTTATCCGCTGAAGGATCTGTGCAACCATAATAAGTATAATAGCAACTACCATCGTCCAT
>JBGCFY010000143.1:0-8437 GCA_045110315.1 Saprospiraceae bacterium | reverse complement strand
TTTGAATCGTGGTTTCTTTTTCTTAACCCAAGCGGTCGCCAAAAAGATGAAAGATACTGGCGGTGGTTCAATCGTTAACGTTGGTTCTATGTGGGCAAAACAAGCGATAAAAGCAACACCTTCCTCTGCGTATTCCATGCAGAAAGCAGGTTTACATTCTTTAACGCAACATTTGGCAATGGAATTGGCAGATCATAACATTAGAGTGAATGCAGTTTCTCCCGCGGTCGTAAATACCCCCGTTTATCATGGCGTCTTTGGTGGTAAAGCAGCGGCAGAAGAAGCATTAGAAGGCTTCAACGGATTTCACCCAATCGGTAGAAATGGTACACCAGAAGATATTGCCAACAGTATCTTATTTTTATTATCGGATAAAGCTTCTTGGGTCACGGGAGCGATCTGGGATACTGATGGTGGCGTTCGTGCAGGAAGAAATTAACAAAGCACTTATTTTACCTTTTTAAATGTTTTCCAAAAGCACTAGCCTCAAGGCTGGTGCTTTTGTGTATTTATCCGTATCTTGAATGCGATAATAAAATTCCCCCAAGCGCATATGAATATTATTCCAAAAACCCTCAACTTTCTTTTCAGTCTTGCGTTGTTGCTTAGTCTGTCTTGCGCTTCAAAAGAAACGACTACTCCAAATCCATCAGAAAAAGCTTTTGATCAATTACTATATTTTGGTTTTGCGCTCGTAGACGTTGGTTGGGATGATCCTTCGGACGATCCAATTAGTAAAATCAATTACTTGGACGAAGTTGCCGCCTTCACGAATATCGCGGACATCTTAGTCGTCTCACCTACGGATCAAATCGTTGATCGGTTGGAAGCGATGGATGCGGTACAAGTAAAAGCTTATTTACACCTCAACGAAATTTTCTTTGAATATGCAGATACGGACGCGCCAAGTGGTGCGAACTATAACTTACGCGCGGATTTTAAAGCACGGTGGGATTTATTCGTAGCGTCTAATGATTTACAAAATCAAAAAACGCTGATTCAAGCTTTTTATGTGGGAGAGGAACCGCTTTGGAATGGAATAAGCTTTGAAGAATTAAAAGCCGCTGCGGACTACCTTAAGGCTAGTTTTCCTGAGGTGCCAACCATGCTCATCGAAGCACATCCTATTGTAGACCAATTACAAATTCCAGCGTCGATTGATTGGGTGGGATTTGATCGTTATTTCCTGAAAGATCCACAAACGAGTACGGATTACCAACGAGAATTGAACGTCTTGAAAAGTAAGTTTTCTCGTGAGGATCAAAGCCTAGTCTTGATCATGGATGCTCACTTTATTGATTGGGCACACGGAGATTTTGGTGGTTTGACGGTTAATGATATGCGACAAGTAGCAACCAACTATTATCAGTTAGCAAAAGCAGAATCACAAACGGTTGCCATTATTGGTTATTTTTGGCCCAGTGGATTTGATGATCCTAACGCAGTAGGAGCACGGCATTTACCAGCGGAGGTAAAGGCGGAATACGAAAGGATTGGCAAATCAATTACCCGAAAAAACTAAAATTGGGTTTGAGTTGGGAATAGAATTTGTAGCTATTTTAGCTTAATTGTTTAAGAAAATTTGAGTTCAAGGTTATGGAAGAAAAATTTAAAATTACGGGGAGCTACAGTGTGAATGGGGGAGCGGAAAAGGAATTTGAAATAGGATATGGAAATACGAACGAAAACGAAGAAAATAACTACGAGTTATTTCGCTTGTTGGAGCATCCTTGGCGATTGATACTAGAAGGTGGAAAATATGGCGTACATAGTGTAAAACGTTTTTTTGGAATTGTATTCTTATTCGCTTTTGTGAATACGATACTGTTTTTGTTTGGCGTCGTAAAGTTATTCCTAGGTGGTTTACTGATGGATAAAGTGCCTTATTTGGGTTTGGTATTGCTACTTGGATTGGCTGCAACGGCTTACGTCGCTTATCGTATGTATCAGTTTGTAATATTGGATACTCTGCGTGTTATTTATAAAAATTTAACGGGATTGTTTCAAAAGCTGAGTAGTATCGTCGTTGATAAGGTAGCGGACTTGTGGCAAGGAAAGAAAGAGTTGTCTGGAACAGCCGTTGCAGCAACCATTGATTTTAATGAAATTTTTCAAAATCAGTTTGATAAGCTGCCAAACTTTTTGCGCAAAGCATTACTCAAGGTACTAAATAAAATTCCTTTAGTTGGAATGTTAACCGCCTTGCAAGATGATTTAGTCCAAGGGAAAAAGGAAAAGGTAAGTGCGGAGTTGTATCAACGCATCGACCAATTTATGGTAGAAACGGTTTTTGGTAGCAATGATACGAAATGGGTGTGGTGGTTTTTGCCCCTTAATATTGTTGTTATGATTATCGTTATTCAATATTTTATGTAGCAGTCTTAAACCCTTTTTTGTCTTTATACTTGGTCGTAACTTGTTTTAAGGATATGGAAAAAGTAATCATTTTTGGTGGTACTGGATTTATTGGTTTGTCCTTAGCTGCTCAGCTTGCGAAACGAGGATTGACGCCCGTTTTAGTCGCTCGCCATCCACCCAAACCCACGGTAGATTTTGAATTTGTCGCTTGGAATGGATACGAGGTAGGAACTTGGGCTTCGATCTTGGAAAACGCCAAAGCAATTGTCAATTTAGCAGGTAAAACGGTAGATTGTATTAAGACAGCCGCCAATTGTGATCTCATTTTACGGTCGCGCGTAGATACGACCAAAGTCATCGGAGCAGCACTCGCTACCACAAAAAATCCACCGAAAGTTTGGGTACAAATGTCAACGGCACATATTTATGGCGACCCGCCAAGTCAGCTTTGTACAGAAACGGCTGCTTTTGGCTATGGTTTGGCACCGTTCGTGGGAAAGGCTTGGGAAAAAGCTTTTCTGGAAGCTTTGCCTGCGGGAATGAGAGGCGTACGGTTGCGAACGAGTTTTGTGATTGGGCGAAATGGTGGTGCATTGGAGAGTTTGATGCAAATTACCAAGTTAGGATTAGGTGGAACTGCCGGAGAGGGTTCGCAAGGCTTCAGTTGGATTCACGAATATGATATGAACGAAATCATCTACCAAGCGATTGTTAATCAAGCGTACGAAGGAGCCTATATTTCTAGTGCTCCCAATCCCGTTTCTAATCAAGTATTTATGAAAAGTTTGCGCAAAGCCATGAAGGTTCCGATTGGTTTGCCCGCACCCGCTTTTTTGATAAAAATTGGTGCGCCACTTTTATTTCGAACCGATCCAGAATTGGTACTTTATGGTCGTTACGTAAAATCAGAGCGACTCTCTCAAATGAACTTTTCGTTTAAGTTTCCTACCTTAGATCTTGCCTTGGCAGATTTAGTACCTTAGTCTTTTATAAATTAATTTTCAATTTAGCTTGAAATCATTCCTTCCACTTTTTAAAACTGCTGCTCCCGCGAGTAATTTACGTAATCTCCTCAAAACCTTGGGGCAGACGGCTATTTTTTGGTTGGTCTTTCTCTATTTGTTGCCACAGGGAATTCTTATTTTATCAGCATTGCTTGGATTACCAAAATTTTCGCCAATGCCCTTTTTAGGGTGGAGCGTTTTCATCGCTTTTAGTATGCTTGGTTTATATAGTGGTTACACTATGAGTTGGTTAGGAAAAGGAACGCCACTGCCACTAGATTGTCCGAATAAATTAGTCATTCAAGGTCCGTATCGCTGGGTCCGTAATCCCATGGCCGTTGCGGGAATCGGTCAAGGTATTTGTGTCGGATTGATCCTAGGGTCATACCTAGTGGTGTTATACGCCCTCGCAGGTGGAGTCCTGTGGCACTACTTTGTGCGTCCCGTAGAAGAGGAAGATTTAGCAAAACGCTTTGGCGCAGCTTACCGAACTTATCAGCAAAAAACAAAATGCTGGCTTCCAAAAATTTAACGTTTAGCTAAGAAATACAACGCATTTTAATTCTAAAAATGGCAGATTTTTAAAGAAAAGTTAAACTCAATACAATTCCTATTTCCTTAGTTTCAAAATGACTTATCTTAGAAGCATCGTTGTTTACACAACAATTGTTTTTTAGTTAAACCACTTTAAACGAATTAGATGAAGTCTTATTTACTCCTGTTTGCTTTTGTTTTTTCACTAAATTCTTTGTGGGCACAAGTTACTTCCGTACCGTTCTCTTTGGAAATTGGGACAGGCGTTGACTTGATTGCGAATCGTGATATTTCTGCTTCACCGTTGGAATATAGCGGCTTTGGCTTACCGCTTGGGCTCAACTTTTTTGAGTCTACGGGAAAATTTACCCAACAATTTGAACTGCGAATGATCTTGCCGCAATTAACAAATAATTATCGCCTGTCTACGCCCTTTCAAACGGAGTTGACGAGTTGGTATAAAGTTAATTTGCAGTATCAGTTATTGTATCGCTTGGGGAATGACCACAAACATGCCGTAGGTGGTTCCTTTCAGAGTAATTTTTTCTTAAAAAACTATGATTTTTTGGATGGTGTGAGTTGGGATCTTGCGACGAGTCTTAATCTAGACTATAGTTATACCCTTGCGCTCAACGAGAAGAGTTTCTTAATGTCTCAAATCTCTTTACCGCTAGTCGGTTTTGTCAATCGTAAACCCGCTTTAACACTTGACGAAGTATTTTTAAATGACTTCTACGACGAAGGAGGAATGAGTTTGCTAAAGTACGGAAAATGGAAAACCTTATCTTCCGATTGGTGGCAAGTACAGTTAGATATCTTGTACCACTGGCAAATTAACAAAAGGTTTAACCTACAAGCTAAGCTCGGTCTGAATTATTACCAAATCCAATTTCCAGAAAAAGTAAATCACTTAAACTTTCCAATCCGATGCTATCTAAACTACCAGTTTTAAACTACCTTATTTGCTGTCTATTGTTGTGTACCGCTTGCAACAAAGCGGACAATGAACCGTACGACAAAGTAGCTGCTTTCGAAGACTTATGGAGTAGCTTTAATCGCTACTCGGCTTCGATTGATGCGCGCGCGCTAGATTGGAACGGACTACGCGACCAATATTTACCGCTCGTCAAAAATGAAATGAGTGCAACTGCTTATTTTGAATTGATCAGTCAATTTTTACAAGAAATCAGAGATCCGCACGTACACTTAATTAGTCCGACGCGCACGATGTATACGATTGATTATTTGAACTATCAGCGTAACATTAACTTTAATCTAACGGAGCAAAATTATCTGCAATCGGTAGAACGACATTCTGCCTCCATTGTGAGTGCAACGATTAATGATTCAATCGCTTATATTTATGCCCGTGATTTCAAAGGAGATCGCGAAACAGTAGCGGCAATTTACGAGGATATTATTCGAGAACAACAAAGCAAAAAAGCACTGATTATCGACCTGCGAGAGAATGACGGTGGAAGTGTTTACAATGCACAAAGCTTACTCAATCGAATTGCTCCCGAACGAAAACTATGGCACACGACGGAGAATAAAATCCTAGGTGGTTTTGACGAAAAGTTCAATTGGTATATTGAGCCGACGACGCCTAGTTTTAAAAATAAAAAGATCGTTGTTTTAATTGGTCGCTACACAATTAGTGCCGGAGAACGATTTTCGATCGGCGCAAACTTACTAGATCAGGTGACAACTTTAGGAGATACTACGGCGAATACCCAAGGCTCCGTGATGGGCAGAGAAATGCTGAATGGATGGAAATATACCCTTACCTTTGAACGCTGTTTAGCACCCGACGGAACGAACTATGGAGGCGTGGGAATTGCACCAGATATTTATGTGCCGACGCAAAGCCTAGACTTGAATACGGAAGATGCTTTATTGGAAAAAGCGATTGAATTAATTGAATAAAAATAATTGAATATGAAACCCCAAAAATCATACACAATCAAGAATGCAATGGAATACGTTGCGTTTATCAACCGATTTAAAAACGAGCAAGAAGTTGCGGGTAACAACGCCGAATTACTCTTTCGGGGACAAGGTTTAGACAAGCCTTTGTTGCCTAAAATTGCCCGCTTGAATTTGCGCTTAGATAAAGAAATTGCCAAAACGGAAAGCTTAATTATGGAAGAGTTTAAACGCGGCATTTTGCCTTTATCGGAATTCAAACCGGAGAACAATTGGGACTTACTCGCCTTAGCCCAACACCACGGCTTACCCACACGTTTGCTCGATTGGACATATAATGCTTTGGCGGCATTGTGGTTTGCGGTGGAGAATCCTGCCGTTGAGGAAAACGGAGAAAAACTAAATGCTGTCGTTTGGATTCTAGCGGCAGAAAATGATGATTTTCGGACGAATACCTCGAAAATTGACCCGATGTCTAATAAAATTACCAAGATTTTTAGATCGCAGGTCGTCTCGCGGAGAATTTCTGCTCAATCGGGCGTTTTTACCGTTCATAAAATTGCCAATAAGAAAATCTATAAGTTTGAAACGGTGGCAAAATTCAAACACAAACTCACCAAATTAATTATCAAACCGGAACATTTTAGTATTATTCGTAAAGAATTGAATATTCTGGGTGTCAATAATTTTTCTATTTATCCTGATTTGGATGGCTTTTGCAAACATTTAAGTTGGCGGTTTTCGAAGAAATACGACGAATAGTTTTGTTGCTCTTCTTGATAAAATCTATGAAAAAATGTATTTTTGGGGCACAAAATACCTTAAACACTAACAAGCTTACTAAAACTAAAACCATGAAAATGAATTGCTATCTACTTCTAGCTTTATGTATGTTTCCTTTCTTAAGTTACGGTCAGAAAAAAGTAGATTTTCGCATTCCTTTTGAGCGCGCAGCTGCCGATCAAATCAATGATCTCTCCTTAGCAGCTTATCGGACGATTAAGCGGGTTGATTCTCGTTCTTACTCGACGGACACTTTAGGCAATATCTTAAAAGACGATCCATATTTATTCTTTACCCTTGTAGATTTTCCCAATTTGCGTTCCTATCGCGTCAAAAAAGCTACGCAGGATACGACGACACGCATTGAATATGAATTATACCATAAAGACACTCTCGCTTTACGCTCAGTGAAAGGTTTTCAATTAGGACAAACTTCCTTTCTTTTTTATGCTAAAAATGGAGCTGCCACTCGCAAAGAAAACTATTTCAACGGCAAGCTATCATCTATTTTTGAATATCAATATGACGCTGCTGGCAATCTTATTCGTATAAACCGAGACTTCTCAGAATTTGAAAAATCAAAAGAGTATTCTTTATTCTTTTATGATAAAAAGAATGTATTGATTGGCAGAAAAGACTACGTAAAAGGCGAACTTTTAAATGACCTGACCTATGATAATGTAAAGAAAGAACGCAGCGCAGCTTTCAAGGAAATGAAGCGTAAGTCCAACGCCAAATACAATCTACACGCACAATTTATGAAAGACAATACTTTTTTTGAATACGACAAACAAGGAAACTGGACGAAGAAGACTTTTAAGGATAAGGATGGTCGGCATCATATTACGGAGCGGAAGATTGAGTATTTGTAGGGGGATTTCAATCAATTAGTCGTTGAAAAAATTAGGTTTTCAATCAAATATTGTAAGTAAACTGCAAATAATAAAGGAAAAGTATAATTTCTATACTTTTAAATGGTTTAATTTGTAACTTGTTTGCAAATTAAACTATAATGATTATAAATTTCAGTGTAACAAATTTTGGTTCTATTAAAGAGCAGCAGACTTTATCGTTTGAGGCAGATAGTTCTAAGCATCTAGAAGATTTTTACATAATTGAATCCAATGGCTTAAGGCTGTTGAAGTTAGGGCTGATTTATGGCGCTAATGCTTCTGGTAAAACGACCTTGCTTAAAGCGCTCGACTTCTTGAATGACTTGGTTCGGAATCCTGAAGAAAAAAAGATCGATGAGTTAGGATTTGAACCTTTTTTGTTTGATCCTGATACGCCTAAAGAAAACTCTATCCTTTCAATTGAGTTCCTACAACAAAACACTCGGTATTTCTACGAGGTTGAATTTTCTAAAAAAGCCATCGTGAGAGAAGAACTTAATTTTTATCAGCCTAATAAAGCTAATGTGTTCAAACGTGATACTAACCTTAAAGATCAATTGACCACAATAACCTTTGGTAGCAAAATTAAGAAGAATAAAACAGCTGGAAAAGTCTTAGAAGCTAACACTTTGTGGAATAACACTGTCTTAGGTGGTTTTTTAAAAACAAATATTGATTTACCCGAGTTAAAGGGTGCTACTGATTGGTTTGATAGTTATTTAGCCCCATTAATTTATACTCAAAGTGATCTTCGAGCATTTATTGTTGACCAAATCCATGAAGCAGCTATTTCAAAAATTGATGTACTTTCTATTTTGAAAAGGGCAGATTTCAATGTTTCTGATATTTTGATTAAAAGGGAAGAAGTAGCTTTCCCTGAAGCATTTTTAGATGTACTTGAGCAAAATAAGATTAATGAGCAAAAGCTTAATGCCATAA
>JBGCFY010000142.1:0-49012 GCA_045110315.1 Saprospiraceae bacterium | reverse complement strand
TTCTGCGAGTCGTCCTCCCGTTGCTCGGGTCGCGAAGTCCATTTGCCATAGACGGTGTTTGGCGGTAACGTATCCTTGGAGAAAAAAAGCATCGTGGTTGTTTTCCGCAAAGATGTGAGGAACTAACTTTTTATCATAAAGTACTTTTGCCGGAGCTTTGAGAGCTTCGGCGGTACTATTTATTTCTGGTATTAAAGCCACCGATTGTCCATTTTGCCAAAATCCGGTAAAAGGGGAGAGGAAGCTACCTAGGGCAGGAATTGTAGATTTTTTTAGGACGATAGGCTTGCTAAGATAGTAGCAACTTCCAAGCGTGAGGAGGAAGGCGATCAGGAACTTGATTATTTTCATGAATAATTTAATTAGCTATTTGTGAAACAGTTGAGCTTAGAAAGTACCAAAAGGTACCCATAGTGATCAAAATAGGCTTAGTAGTGCTTTTCTGCTCAATAGGTAAAGTACTAAGACCGAATTGAATTGCGATTAATTCGTATTGGTACTTAGATAATGATATGAATGCTTAAATTTATAAAAAAACTTCTATTTCTCGCAGCTTTTACGAAACAAAAACGCCTTGGATTTTATCAAAAAACCAAGGCGTTTCACGAAGTTATTTTACCTAAATAACTAATGCCGATCGTAACATTATTGTTGTAAGTGCCAAGACAAATTAATGCACTTATTAACTTGCACTATCTTTTGGACAGTCTCTTCGTTGCTCAAAGCTTTCCTAAGCTAAGGCTTAGGGCAGTTTTCGTGCCTCAATACTACTCAAAATCTAACACAACTTAATGGTAAAAAAATTTTGTCTTAGTACTTAGGTCGTAAATAAATTTAGTTTACAAGGTGCTTAACGCGTAAAGATAAATTCTCGTTCGCTAGACAAGGATTCGTTGAATACGTAATCATCATAGTCAAAAGCTTTTAAATGTGCTGGCTTTTTAATTTTATTTTTGATCACAAAATTACACATCATTCCCCTCGCTTTCTTAGCGGAGAATGAAATGATCTTGTATTTACCATTCCGCTTTTCTTTAAAATTTACATCATATACTTCCGCGTTTAGTGACGATAGCGTAATTGCTTTAAAATACTCCTTGGAAGCAAGATTAATTAAGATTTTAGATTTTTGTTCCGCTAGATCTGCGTTTAATAATTCGGTAATTTTTGTTCCCCAAAATTCATAAAGGTTCTTACCTACAGGGTTCGTTAGTTTTGTTCCCATTTCTAAACGGTATGCTTGCATCAAATCTAATGGACGGAGCAAACCATAAAGGCCAGAAAGAATGCGTAAATGTTTTTGTGCAAAATCGAAATCTTTGCTGCCAAAATCTTCAGCGGATAATCCTGTATAAACGTCTCCTTTGAAAGCCAGCAAGGCTTGTTTGGCATTTTTTTCTGTAAAAGGGGTCTCGTATTGTTGATAACGCTCCAGATTTAGCGCAGCAATTTTATCACTAATACTCATCAAAGACTTTAAATCGTCCGCAGATTTTTTTCGCAGTAATTTTATTAATTCCTCGCTTTCGTTTAACGCGCGGGGTAAGCTATGTTTTTTGATCGCACTTGTTGAAAAATCAAGGGTTTTTGCAGGAGAAATAACTAAAAGCATAATTGCTCAGATTTGAGGAGAAGTTTTTTCAGCGATTCGGAGTTTGCCCCATTTAATAAGGTTTACTAAGAATGACTTTTCTAACAACTTCAATGATTAAAAGATGGTGCAAGTTAATGAGTGATGTAATTTGTCTTAGTGCTATTTTTCGTTTTTCCAGACTTAACTTTTCATTGTTAAGCGCGCGAATACAAATTTGATTTTGGACGCGGGGAAAGCTAAAGTTTCTCATCGTCCCCGAATGATAAAAATTTAAACACGCATTAACCTTTTATAGGACATTCTAAAGAGATTTTTATTTCCTTTTATTCGCTTTTGCTTTGGTAATTTCGGCCAAAAAAGTGTTTCTCACTTGAAAAAAAAAATTAATTACTTAAAACACTCAATGATCAACCGTAGAAAGTATCTATACTTAAGGGCAACAAGGTAAAAAAAATGTCAGCTTTTAAGCTTCTTTTTTTTAAAAAATTGGCGAAAGAAAAAGACGTCACCGTAGGAATAGGCTCTGCAAAAGCAATCTCGTTGACTATACAACGGACTTGTCAATAATCCTATACATAGAGACAAATTTAAAAATGAAATTGTTTTAGAAAAGTAACTAGTTCTATAGGATAATCCTTAATTTTTGCTTGAAAGAGCGATTAATAATGTGACAGGTTAAAGCGGTATAAGTGACTTCGTTTTTTTAAATCCTTCAGAAAATCTCAGTCGCAAAAAATCGGGCAAAACGTTCATAAAACAAGATTATTCCTAAGAAATAAGTCGTTTTTCAATGTCACAAAAAAAAAGACAAACTATTGCTCATGCCTAAAAAAGATTTTAAATTTGAAGATCATAATTATTTTAAAAGTAGTTTTTGTGTTTATTTGTTTGGGTTAGAGACCCTTGCTATTTCAGCAAGGGTTTTCTTTTTGAGAGTGGTGGCGTTTGAAAACTACAAAAAAATAGCCACGATCCAACGAAAAAAAGCCGAATATTCATCTGAATATTCGGCTTTTTTAGTGCTATCGTTTTAGGATAAGCTCGTAGAAGAAAATTAAGTTTTTCTCTATTTAGAACCCCCACCAACTGGTGATAAAATACTAGGCTCACTCACTGGTATTGCATCTGGTTCTGGAGCAGGCTTATTAACTTTACCTTTAATTTTTAAGACTCTTTTCTGTACGGCTTCGTTAGTTGTCAACGTAACTGTTTTAGAAAAAGGACCAACTCGCTTAGTGTCATATCTTACTTCGATTGTTGCAGCTTCACCGGGTAAAATAGGCTCTTTTGGATATTTAGGAACGGTACAACCGCAACTACCTTTCGCGTGCTTAATGACTAAAGGCTCTGTACCTTCATTTACAAAATTGAAAATTCTGAGTGGGTCTGCATTCTTTTCAATGGTACCATAGTCGATTTCAGTAACATCAAATTTCATGTTAGGACCGTCTACTGTAGTCGCCGCTTTCTTATCTACTTGCGCGAAAGAAACACTGATCGTTAAAGCAAACAAAGCGATAAAAGATAGTAATTTTTTCATTATCAATTTATGTTTAGTAATTATAATTAGTTAATATAATTCACTGTTCTATACTTGAACAGTTAGCAATGGAAGATGTTCTAATCTTCTTAAGAGATCAACCACAAGGCAAAAATATAGATATTTCAAATAAAATGAAAGTTTTACCCGCCCTATTCCTTGTTAAAGTAAGGTTAAATACAAATTTTGAGCCTTAACAAATCGTTTAGTAAAGACAATTAAGCGACTTTCATCCTAATCCCGCTAATTATATGCCAAAATAAGACGTAAAATTTTATTTTGAATAACCATGATGGTTTGCAAATTTTATTTCGAAATAGTGTTTTAAGATTATACCTACCGAATAAAGTGTCTGTTTTGTGCAAAATCAGTCGGGGAAAAACTAGGGGTTTTTGAGGTTTTTTTTGTATTTTTGTACGAAATCTGACGCGAATGGAATTGTTGAATATTGAAATAAGCTCGTCGTGAGATTTTTAAGATAAGGTCAATGACAGGTGTTTTATGAGCAGATTGATAAAGTAGGAAGATAAAACGCCTAATTTCCTAACCAAAGAAATCAAAAAGATATGACAGATAACGTAGTGATTAAGCGCGATCAAGCGAAGCTTAGCAAGGCTTTTATAAAAGAAGCCATCGAAGATTACAGAACTTGTTGTATTAGCAGAGAGACTAGTTTACTTGGTCGAAAAGAGGTGCTAACAGGAAAAGCTAAATTTGGGATCTTAGGTGACGGAAAAGAAGTTCCTCAAGTAGCCATGGCACGCGCCTTCAAAAAAGGAGATTGGCGATCTGGTTATTATCGAGATCAAACTTTTATGTTCGCTTTAGGACTATCTACCGTCGAAGACTTTTTCGCACAGCTCTACGCAGATGCGGTAAACGATCCCTTTTCGGGCGGTCGGCAAATGAATAGCCACTACGCTTCTCCTAGCGTTGATCAAAATGGCGAATGGACAGAACACACCAACATTCACAATATATCTTCTGATATTTCTAGTACGGGAGGACAAATGGCTCGCGGTCTTGGCCTAGCTTTAGCTTCTAAGAAATATCGAGAAAGTGAAGCTTTACAAGATAGCACGGGCTTTTCTAATTTAGGAAACGAAGTCTGTTTTTGTACCATTGGGGACGCCAGTACTTCTGAAGGTGTATTTTGGGAAACGATTAACGCCGCCTGTGTTATGCAAGTTCCCATGGGGATTTCAGTTTGGGATGATGGCTACGGAATTTCCGTTCCCGCAAAATACCAAACCACCAAACAAAGCATCTCGGAGATTCTTTCTGGGTTCAAATTAAATGAAAAAGGAGAAGGAATGGATATTCACGTAATCAACGGTTGGGATTACGTAGGCTTGAGAGAAATGTATACTACTGGAATTGAAAAAATTAGAACCACACACATACCGGCACTCTTTCATGTGAAGGAGTTGACGCAGCCACAAGGTCATTCTACTTCTGGTTCGCACGAAAGATACAAGTCGAAAGAAAGATTAAACTGGGAGAAAGAAAAGGATTGCATCTTGGTGATGAAACACTGGATGATTGAATCGGAAATCGCTACTGCCTCGGAATTAGAAGAAATTGAAAAAGAAGCTAAAACTTACGTACGAGCTTGTAAAGCAAGGGCTTGGGAGGCTTTTAGCAATCCTGTAAAAGAGCAAATTCACTTGGTAATCGGTATTTTATCAAGTATTAACTTTGCAGATCCTAATTTGGCGACTCAATTTATCAAAGAATTAAATAGCCTAATCAATCCTACCTTGGGAGAAACCTTGCAAATCGCTAGAAGAGCACAATTTCAAGCGATTGAACTCACCGGAGCAGGAAAAGAGGCTTTGTCTAGCTGGATTGCGGAGATGAAGGACTTAGGTCATGAGCGTTACGATACTCGATTGTACAGCGAATCTTCTAAATCTGCTTTACGGATACCCGTCGTTCCTGCTGAGTTTTCGGAGGATGCTCCTATGAAAAATGGGTACGAAATTTTAAATAAACTTTTTGATGCTAAACTGAGTAGCGATCCTAGCTTTTTTGCCTTCGGGGAAGATGTAGGTTATATTGGAGATGTGAATCAAGGCTTTGCCGGATTACAAGAAAAATATGGTGAAAAACGGGTTTTTGATACCGGAATTCGAGAGTGGACGATTATGGGACAAGCCATTGGAATGGCAATGCGAGGACTACGACCAATTGCAGAAATTCAATATTTGGATTACTTAATTTATGGTTTAGAACCGCTGACAGATGATTTAGCTACCTTGAGATATCGAAGTAATGGCTTACAACAAGCTCCAGCAATTATCCGAACGAGAGGTCACCGACTTGAAGGAATTTGGCATTCTGGTTCTCAATTAGGAATGTTGATACACGCTTTACGTGGTATGTATATTTGCGTCCCTCGAAATATGACCCAAGCGGCAGGTTTTTACAATACTCTATTACAATCAGATGATCCAGCACTCGTGATCGAATGCTTGAACGGATATCGTTTAAAAGAAAAATTCCCAGATAATCTCACTAGTTTTACCGTACCTTTGGGCGTGCCCGAAGTACTTTCTGAAGGAACAGATGTAACCTTAGTTACTTATGGATCTTGTGTAAGAGTAGCTGAGGAAGGAGTGGCTTTATTAGCACAACAAGGAATTTCAGTAGAATTAATTGATGTCCAGACCTTATTGCCTTTCGATTTGGAAATGGGGATTGTAGCTTCTTTGAAAAAAACGAATAGAGTCGTCTTCTTGGATGAAGATGTACCCGGCGGAGCAAGCTCTTACATGATGCAGCAAGTATTGGAAGTCCAAGATGGTTATCGTTATTTGGATACAGAGCCAAAAACGATTACGGCACCTGCTCACCGTCCGCCATTTGGTTCAGACGGCGATTATTTTTGCAAACCTAATCCAGAAGATATCTTTGAAGTGATTTATAATATGATGCACGAAGCATTACCGCAAAGATTTCCTCAGTTGTAATCTCTCTCTGGAGAGCCGCAAGAGGAAGTTCACGATTCATCTTCAGTTTATGAAAATTGAAAAAGTCATAATTCCTAAAGCATCAGTTTTAGCACAACGCAAATATGATTATGCGGATAGCTATCGGGCCTCAATCACCGATCCCGAAGCTAAGGTTGATTTAAATAGGGTTGCAAAGGCTTTTTTTACTGCTGCGCCTCCTTGGGTAGCCTATCTATTTGAGTTGAGAAATAAAATCGTAGGGTTAATTGGTCTGAAAACGGGAGCTGCAGTCGATGATCCTGCCTCCATATTGGCTAAAGCAGATTTCAAAGCAGGAGACCAATTGGGCTTGTTTAAAGTCTACGAACGATCAATCCAAGAAATGATTTTAGGTGCGGATGACCAACATCTAGACTTTAGAGTTTCTTTGTTTTTAACGGAGGTTGTAGCGGAACAGCGCGAATTAACCGTTACCACGATTGTTGATTTTCACAATCGCTTAGGGCGGATATACTTCTTCTTTGTAAAGCCATTTCACCAATTAATCGTCAAACGGATGCTAAAAGCGATGCTACACGATTTAAAGGCAAACTAAGATCTTACCGGTGTGGTTGCGTGGCTCAAAAAATGAGACCATCATTTTACTACAAGTGCTCCTGTATCTCCAATTTTACTCCGTCCAGAAAACTTTGCGTTTTCCAAAAATAAACTTAGAATTTAATTGAGACTGACTATAGGTTATAGAAGTTGTTTAAAAACTCCAAAAATGTTTACGAATTGATTTTTTTGTCCAACTTTTAGCTTTTTAATCCTCCGGAGCGGTGCTGTGGACTCAAAAAAGAGATTCAATTTGAACAAAAAACTCTGCTTCTCAACTGCTTTTCGAATTATTAAACAACTTCAGTGTATTGAACTCCTTTCCGATCGGTTTTTTACCTAAAATGAACAAATAGTACTTTTTTGGAATATGTTTTGCAGCTTTTCAAGAAGAAATATTCTTAGGTGTACGATGAATATGGTTTTTGAATACTATTATTGTTCCTTGTTTGCTGTTTCAGAGCTGAGTAAGGGAATTCAATATCATTTTTGATCGTCAGCAAATTGACTTTTCCAAATTTAGAGGGACGATAATATGAAATTTAATTTTTATATTTGGAACGCAAGTATTTTTATTACAAATTTGTGGATAGAATAAAATCTTCACGATATTGTTTCGAAATATGGTCGCTAGCTTGTGAGCCTTTGGGCAGATTGAATTTTTTCTGAATTTACGTAAGGAAATTCCTTAATTATTTAAAAGCTATTTTAACTGCAAGAGGGAAGGAGCCTTCATTAAAAACGTATACAAAAACTTAACTATTTTACTTTGTCAGATAGCCTCGTAATCATACCTACTTACAACGAAAAAGAAAATATTGCGAAAATAATTGCCGCAGTATATGCTTTAGAAAAATCTTTCCACATCTTGATTGTGGATGACGGTTCTCCAGATGGCACGGGGCAAATAGTAAAAGAATTACAAAAGACGCATACGGATAGTTTGTTCCTTTTAGAACGCGCTGGAAAACTTGGTCTCGGTACCGCTTATATTAATGGTTTTCAATGGGGTTTAGATCGATCATATCAGTACTTTTTTGAAATGGATGCCGATTTTTCTCATAGTCCTAAAGATTTATTGCGTTTATACAAAGCTTGTGTTGGTGGCGCCGACTTAGCCGTAGGATCACGCTACGTTAAAGGTGGGAAACTTGAAAATTGGCCGATTGATCGAATTCTTTTATCTTATGGTGCTTCGTGGTATGTGCGTTTAATTACTCAAATGCCCGTCAAAGATCCGACGGCAGGTTTCGTTTGTTATCGCCGCAAAGTGTTGGAAGCATTAGACTTATCGAAGATCAGCTTCATTGGTTATGCTTTCCAAATTGAAATGAAATTTGCTACTCGCTCCCTAGGTTTTCGCATCGAAGAAGTGCCAATTACATTCGTGGATCGGGTAGAAGGTACTTCCAAAATGAATAGTAGTATCATCAGCGAAGCAATGAAAGGTGTCATCCAAATGCGCTGGAATAGCTTTTTTAGTGCTTACAAAAAAGAAACGCCTTCTTCGCTAGAAAAGAAGACGGATACGCCTCAACGGTAAACCTTTTCTACTCGGCTAAGTACTCAGCCAAAATTTTTTCACCATTAAATTGTGTTAGATTTTGAGTAACGAAGAGACTGCTCAAAAGATGGTGCAAGTGAAGTAAGTGAATTAATTAGTCCTAGTACTTATTTTAGCATCACTGCTATTTAAAATTATGCGTCACCGCCTTTCAATGCTTAGTAAAAAAAGTTGAAAATTGCATCTTATAAATTTTTAGCATATCTTACCGCAAGTTTATACTCTTTTTAGATATATAACATACTGAGAAAAACGATCTTAGGAATATAGGTTTTCCTTTATATTCTAAGTCCCAAAACCGATATAAGATGTTGCTATTCCAAGCTTCAGCCCTTAGTCATTCACTGAATTTTAGAGATAATTTACACCTCACATTTTTTTAAGCATAAACTTGTGGAAAACTTTTTTTGCGAAATTGGTGGGAATTTGTGGTAAGTTGTGGGAATTTCTGTTATTTTTGAAGCAAGATTTGTAAAAAAACGACTTAATGTCTCAAATACTTGGTGAATTTGACTGCAAGATAGACGCTAAAGGGCGTATGAGGCTTCCTTCTACACTACTCAAAAAGTTGGTAGAAGGAGAAGGGGAGAGCTTTGTCATTAACCGAGGGTTTGAAAAATGTTTGGTTTTATACACCAAGAAAGAGTGGGAAAAAATTACTTATCGCATTAACAAGCTTAATACTTACGTGAAAAAGAATCGAGAATTTGTTCGGTATTTTTATCGCGGTGCTACGGAAGTAACGCCAGATAGCGCCGATCGAGTTTTATTGACGAAGCGTTTGTTGGAATATGCAGGAATTGATAAAGAGGTGGTGCTCGCACCAATTAAAGGAACTGTTGAAATTTGGGCAAGAGAACGATTTGATCGAAATGTAGAAGAAGAACCAGAAAACTTCGAAGCGTTGGCAGAAGACGTGATGGGAGATTTGGAGGATGAAAACGAAGTAGCTTAATGGAATATCACGATCCAGTTTTATTACCCGAAAGTATCGAAGCATTAAAAATAAAGGAAGATGGCGTTTACGTCGATGTCACTTTTGGTGGCGGCGGACACTCCAAATTAATTTTAGATCAGTTAGGCGCCAAAGGGCGACTATTCGCTTTTGATCAAGACGAAGAAGCGGTAGCTAATGTTTTTTCGGATGAACGGTTACATTTCATTCCACATAACTTTCGCTACCTCAAAAAGTTTTTGCGTTTGGCAGGAGTTACTCAAGTAGATGGAATTTTAGGAGACCTTGGCGTTTCTTCTCATCAACTCGATAAAGCAGAACGAGGTTTTTCGTATCGTTTTGAAGCCCTGTTGGACATGAGAATGAATCAACAGCAAGAACGAAAAGCAAGTGACATTTTAAGTGATTATACTGCGGCAGATTTACAGGAAATGTTCAGTAAGTACGGGGAAGTGCGTAACGCAAAAACCTTGGCTAAACATATTGTCGCTAATCGACACCAAAAAAAGCTACTGACGATTGGAGATTTTTTACAATTATTAGAGCCTTTAATTCGGGGAAATCGAAATCGTTATTTAGCACAGGTCTTCCAAGCATTAAGAATTGAATTGAATGAGGAGCTTTTAGTACTAGAAGAGTTTTTAGTTGATGCCAATGAAGTACTAAAACCGAATGGTCGGTTGGTCTTGATTTCGTATCATTCTTTAGAAGATCGGTTGGTAAAGAACTTTTTGAAAACGGGTAACGTAGACGGAAGTTTTACGCAAGATTTTTATGGAAATATTGAACGACCTTTCAAGCTGATCACTAAAAAGCCAATTTTGGCTTCCGATGAAGAAACGGCTAGGAACCCAAGAGCAAGAAGTGCAAAAATGCGGATTGCCGAAAAACCAAAGAATAAGAAAGATTGATTACGATAAAAATTGAAAAAACGAATTTTAAATAACTTCAGCGATCGTGTACATTTTAATTAGTGAATTGAAAAAAGCTTAAATCTGCGCGCCACTAGAAGTACTGGTTGTAATTTATGGCAAAAGAAAAACGAGTTAAAAGTTATATGGCCTTGGGAGACCTTAGCGCCTCTTTGATCCTCAAGAATTTGCCTTTCGTCTTTTTCTTGAGTTTTTTGACGGTGATTTACATCGCAAACGCTCATTACGCTGAAAAAAAAGTACGTCAGATTCAAACTTTGCAAAAAGAAGTAAAAGAGTTGAGATGGCATTACATGGCACTGAAAGCCGAGCTCATGTTTAATAGTAAAGAATCTGAAATTGCCAAACGGGTCGCACCGCTGGGTTTACATCCTAGAAAAGGCAAGCCGAAAAAAATTAAAATTAAGAAATAAGGAAAGCTGGTCCGTGAAACATGAATATTAAAAACGAGGTACTAATACGGATTTATATTGTCTTAGCGCTCATTTGTATCGTAGCTGTAATCATTTTTGGGAAAGCCATTCAGATTAGCGTGCTAGAGGGAGAAAAGTGGCGAGCGAGAGGAGATAGCTTATATGTAAAATATCTTCCCGTTAACGCGGAAAGAGGAAATATTTTATCAGAAGATGGCAGTTTGTTAGCCACTTCGCTACCGTTCTTTGAAATACGAATGGACTTAAAGTCCACTGCCATGAGTGAAGAAGTTTTTCAACAAAACCTCGACTCACTTGCCGTTTGTCTAGCCACACACGTTTTTACCGACTATACTGTCGGTGGAATGCGAGGATACCTAGAACAAAAACGCAAGGATGGAGAACGTTATTTATTGATTAAGAAAAATGTTAGTTATACAGAGTTAGAACGAATTTCTAAATTCCCACTCTTTCGACTTGGTCGCTACAAAGGCGGTTTTATCGTTAAGCGACAAAGCAAACGTGAAAGACCTTTTCGAATGCTAGCGCGCAGAACGATCGGTTACGTTAGAGAAGGAGCCAAACCAGTTGGTTTGGAAGGATACTTCGACAAAATACTCGGTGGTACCGCAGGAAAACAATTGATGCAACGGGTGTCTCACAATACTTGGATACCAATTAATGATCTTACCGAAATTGAACCTGAAAATGGAAATGATCTCGTTAGTACAATTGATGTCAACTTGCAAGACATTACCCACGAAGCGCTTTTGCGAGGGCTAAACTATCATCAAGCAGATCATGGAACAGCTATCCTGATGGAAGTGAAAACAGGAGCAATTCGCGCCATTTCTAACATCGGAAAAGTAAAAAATGGTTGGTCAGAGCTTTATAATTATGCCATTGGCTCGGCAACGGAACCTGGTTCAACTTTTAAACTTGCAGCCATGATGGCTTTGTTGGAAGATGGCTACATCAAGTTGTCAGATTCTATCAACTTAGAACAAGGTCGTGCCGATTTTTTTGAAGAAGTGATGCTCGATGCATCTTATCATCGCTTGGATTCTACGACGGTGAAACGAGCATTTGAAATCTCTTCTAACGTGGGTATCGCTAAACTGGTACAAAAGCATTATGGAAGAAATAATCCTCACGGAGAAAAAAATAATGGGAATCGATTTATTCAACGCTTAAAAGATATGAACCTTCATATTCCACTAGGAATAGAAATAGAAGGGGAAGCTTCTCCTTACATTAAAGACGCTTACAGCGAAAAAGATGGATGGAGCGGAACAACTTTACCTTGGATGTCAATCGGATACGAATTGACCATTACGCCGCTGCAGTTGCTGAATTTTTATAACTCGGTAGCGAATAACGGAGTCATGATGAAACCGTACTTGATTGATCAGATTCAAAATTTCGGAGAAGTACAAGAAGTTTTTAAGCCTACGATTATCAAACGGAAAATCGCCAGCAAAAATACAATTGCGCAAGCACAAGAATTACTCGCAGCGGTTGTCAGTGACGGTACCGCTCGTAGCTTACGATCTAGTAAATATAATTTTTCTGGTAAAACGGGAACAGCGCAAATTAATTATCGAAAATTTAAGCCTAAAGCAAATATTCGATATCAAGCTTCTTTTGCGGGTTACTTTCCTTCAGAAAATCCAATGTACTCTTGTATTGTAGTGATTACCGATCCGAAACAAAATGGGATTTATGGAAGTGAAGTTGCCTTACCCGTTTTTAGAGAAATTGCGGATCGCTGTTTTGCAACTAAAATTCAATTGCACGAAGCCATTAACCTTACACCAAAACCAAAATTGGCGAATAAAAAATTACCAGTAGGAACCGTAGGGAAAGTGAAAGATTTAGAGAAGGTGATGGATCAAATTGACTTGGCTTATTATCCTGCTACTAAAAAAGAATGGGGAGTACTCAATGCGCGTTCTGATAGTTTACGGATTCAATCCAGAACCTTATCTAAAAACGTCGTTCCCAATGTCAACGGAATGGGATTACGAGACGCCCTATTTGTTTTAGAAAACCGAGGATTATCGGTATCTATCAATGGATACGGGAAAGTAGTAAGACAATCTATCAAACCAGGAACAACAATTAAAGGACAGACCATAAAAATAACCTTAAGATAAAAGAACACGCTTAGACTATCTGATGATTAGTCAAAGCATCAAAAAGAATAAGTAACAGACTATAACACTATAAAAAAGACTAGCGGTAAAAAATTAATCCTTACGGGAAAGATGACATTTCGCTAGTTAACAAAAAAGACGTTTACCCGTCACACTATTAAAACACTAAAAGTGCCTGAAAAAATGATTGTTTACAATGATTGACTTGAGCACTAAATTTTTTGAAACACTATTAAAAATTAGTTAATACTTTGCAAATACTGAAAGACATATTAACTAAACTGAACGTAAGTGAGACTATCGGCGAGCACACAAAACGCATCGAAGGAATTGTCTTTGACTCTCGAAAGGTAGTCAAAGGTAGCTTATTCGTCGCTATTAGAGGAACGCAAGCCGACGGTCATCGCTTCATTGAAAAAGCCATTCAGTCTGGTGCAAACACAATTGTTTGCGAAGCACTGCCCTCACACTTTGAAACAGAGGTTACTTATTTGAAGGTCCCCGATAGTGCGGAAGCACTCGGGTTATTATCCGCTAACTTTTATGACCATCCTTCGGGAAAAATGAAGTTGGTAGGGATTACTGGAACGAATGGAAAAACGACGACGGCTAGTTTGTTGTACGAACTCTTCACCGAGTTGGGCTACAAAACTGGTTTATTGTCAACGGTAGAAAATCGAATTGGAAAGGAAGTCATTCCGGCTACGCACACAACACCGGATGCGGTTAGCTTGAATGCTTTACTGAAAGAGATGCACGATGCAGCTTGTGATTTTGTTTTTATGGAAGTGAGTTCACATGCCATTGATCAGCGTCGGATTGCAGGGTTAACTTTTGCAGGTGGCGTTTTTACGAATATGTCACACGATCATTTAGATTATCACGAAACTTTTAAAGCATACATCTTTGCTAAAAAGAGGTTTTTTGATGAGTTGCCCGCTACGGCATTTGCGCTGAGCAACAAAGATGACAAAAGAGGACCTGTAATGGTACAAAATACTGCTGCGGCGATTCATTATTACAGCTTACAAAGCTTGACTGATTTCAAAGCTAAAATTTTAGATAATAGCTTGAATGGTTTGCATCTAGAAATTGATGGGCAAGAATTTTTTGGAAGACTGATTGGAACTTTTAATGCTTATAATACCTTAGCAGTATACGCCACCGCGATTTTGCTAGGCATGGAAAAAACGGAGACACTCGTCGCCTTAAGTCGTTTGAAAGCGGCAGCGGGACGATTTGATTATCTCATCGAACCACAACGAAAAATTATCGGGATTGTAGATTATGCACATACACCCGATGCGTTAGAAAAAGTACTGACGACTATCGATCAACTCAGAAAAGGAACCGAAAACATTTTGACGGTAGTTGGATGTGGAGGAGATAGAGATCGGACGAAAAGACCGATCATGGCGGCAGTTGCTTGTCGATACAGCGATCAAATTGTAATCACTTCAGATAATCCACGGACAGAAAATCCACTTGCGATTATTGAAGAAATGGAAAAGGGAATCCCGCGGGACGCTCAAGCTAAAGTGCTTACCATTGCAGATCGTTTACAAGCTATTCGTACAGCTTGCCGTTTAGCTAAAGCTGGAGATATCATTTTAGTAGCCGGTAAAGGTCACGAGAACTATCAAGAAATAAATGGAGTAAAACACTCCTTTGATGATAAAGAAATATTAAAACAAGAATTAATGTCTTGATGCACTCGTTGCAGAAAGACTATTATCATTCTCAGATTCATTTGAACAGTTTGCAGCGGGCAACTTATGTTGCCTGCTGTAAATACTATCAACATTAAAAGGACTAACGAGAAAATTTAAGAAGGGAAAAATGCTATATTACCTTGCCAAATTATCAGGCGATGAGACCATCATCCGCTTATTCGAATACATCACATTTCGTGCTGGCTTAGCTATTATTTTATCCCTCTTGATCTCCATGATTTTCGGTAAGAAAATTATTGATTACTTACAACGATTACAAATTGGAGAAACCGTTAGAGATCTGGGATTGAAAGGACAAAAAGAAAAAGAAGGTACCCCGACGATGGGGGGTGTCATTATCATCATGGCCATTATTATTCCTTGTTTACTCGTAGGAAAAGTATTGGATAATATTTACATCATTCTCATGTTAGTAGCTACCTGCTGGATGGGAATTATTGGATTTATTGATGATTATATAAAAGTATTTAAAAAGGATAAAGAAGGCTTGAAAGGTCGATTTAAAATCTTAGGGCAGGTTGTTCTAGGATTGTTGATCGGCGTAGTAATGCTTTCTCATGATGACATCAGAGTCAGAATGCATCCCTCCGTAGCCCAAGAAAAAGGCTTTACGGATGTGGATTTGAAAATGGTAAATGTAAAAGGAGAAGAGCAATTGATGGCTTATCCAAAAACGACCTTGACCAACGTACCGTTTAGAAAAGGAAATGAACTTGACTACGCGAACTTCTTGCCCTTTCTGAGTAAGCAACGCGCACAGGATTTAGCTTGGTTAATTTTTATTCCCTTGGTAATTTTGGTGGTAACGGCAGTGTCGAATGCCGCCAATTTAACGGATGGGCTAGATGGTTTAGCGACGGGAGTAAGCGCGATCATTGGAGCGACTTTAGGGGTACTGGCGTACGTCTCTGGAAACTCGATCGCTGCAGATTACCTAGGAATTCTCTTCCTGCCGGGAACGCAAGAGTTAGTTATTTTCTCTGCTTGTTTCTTGGGAGCTTGTATTGGTTTTCTTTGGTACAATTCTTACCCCGCACAAATTTTTATGGGCGATACGGGAAGTTTGACCTTAGGAGCGATTATCGCTGCGTTAGCCATTTTAATTAGACAAGAATTATTGATACCAATATTGTGTGGCATATTCTTAGTTGAAAATCTTTCTGTCATTCTGCAGGTATCGTATTTTAAATATACAAGAAAGAAACACGGTGAAGGTCGACGTATTTTTTTGATGTCGCCGCTTCATCATCACTACCAAAAGAAAGGAATCCCCGAAGCGAAAATCGTAACTCGATTTTGGATCGTAGGGATTTTATTGGCAGTATTAACTATTATTACTTTGAAAATCCGCTAAGAGATTAGTGTGTTTAAAAGCTAACTCATGAACATTGTAATTCTTGGTGCCGGAGAAAGCGGTCTAGGAGCAGCACTACTAGCCCAACAAAAAGGCTATACGGTTTTTGTTTCCGATTTTGGAGCGATTGCACCAAATTATAAAACTGAGTTAGAAGAAAATAAAATTCCTTACGAGGAAAAACAACATACAACAGAGAGAATTTTAAAAGCAGGGGAAGTTATCAAAAGCCCAGGAATTCCAGATACTGTTCCGATTGTTACGCGGATTAAAGAGGAAGGGATTCCAGTGATTTCTGAAATTGAATTTGCTTTTAGATTTATTGACGATGCGACGGTAATTGCGATTACTGGAAGCAATGGGAAAACGACTACTACAAATCTTACCTATCATCTACTCCACACTGCTGGATTGGACGTTGCTATGGGAGGAAATGTCGGTTATAGTTTTGCCCGACTACTTACCCAAAATTGCAGAGCGTATTACGTTCTGGAATTAAGTAGCTTCCAATTAGACGGCATTATAAGCTTTCGACCCGAGGTAGCCCTGCTCCTCAATATTACTCCCGATCACTTAGATCGCTATGATTATCAAATGGAGAAATATACGGCGTCAAAGTTTAGAATTACCCTTAATCAAAAAGCAACAGACCTTTTTATTTATAATAATGAGGATCAACGTATCGTCGATTTTATGGCAACTAATCGGGTGGTAGCTCAACCGTTGCCCATCGGAGCAGAAAGTTATGATGCGCCTTATTTGCAAGTAACCGAAGCGCTCCGAATTGATTTGCGAAATTGTAGCCTAAAGGGGCCACATAATAGATTTAATGCTAGATGTGCGATTAAAGTGGCAAAACATTACGGAGTGAACGATACGTTAATTCAAAGTGCTTTGGAAAGTTTTGTAAGTGTCCCGCATCGGATGGAAATGGTGAGAGAGATAGATGGCATTAGCTATATAAACGACAGTAAAGCAACCAATGTAGATGCCGTTTATTTCGCTTTGAAAGCAATGGAAAGACCGATCGTAATGATCATGGGCGGGCAGGATAAAGGTAATGATTACGAATCCTTGCTCGCTTTAGTAGAAGAAAAAGTAAAAGTTATGATTTGCTTGGGCTTAGATAATACTAAACTATTGGAAACGTTTTCGCCCTTCGTCAAAATCATGGAAGAAACACAGGACGCAGTGGAAGCGGTACGGTTAGCAAAAAAGTACGCAGTTTCTGGAGATGTAGTATTATTGTCACCCGCTTGTGCAAGTTTTGATTTGTTTAAAAACTTTGCTGCACGTGGAGATCAGTTTAAAGCGGCAGTTAATGCCTTATAATAAGTTTATCATTTGAAAAATAGTTTATGTCCTTAGGTACTAGAATTTATGCTGAATTACGGGGAGATCGTACGATCTGGATGGTAGTAGCCATTCTAGCGATTGTCTCGATTTTAGCAGTGTATAGCTCGACGGGAACGTTGGCCTACAAGCATCAAGGTGGAAATACAGAATTTTATCTGTTGAAGCAATTTGCTTTCGTCGCTTTTGGCTTGTTCTTAACCTACATTTGCTATTTGTTACACTATACCCAGTATTCGAGGATTGCTCCAGTACTCTTGCTGCTCTCGATACCTCTGTTGGTATATACTTTAGCCTTTGGGATTGAGATGAATGATGCACGACGTTGGATAGAAATCCCAGTGTTGCGAATGACGTTTCAGACCTCTGACTTTGCGAAGATGGCGCTGGTGATTTATGTAGCAAGGGCAATTTCTTCGAAACAGGAATACATCAAAGATTTTAACAGTGCCTTTTTACCAATCATTGTACCGATCTTGATTATCTGTGGACTGATTGCTCCGGCAGATTTATCTTCTGCCTTGATGTTGTTTACGACTTGTTTAATCATGATGTTTATCGGAAGGGTAGACATGAAATACATTATCCTGTTGTTTTTTTTAGGAGTTGTCGTATTTGCTTTTCTGATTATCATTGGACATCTCTATCCCGATATTGTTCGTTCTGGTACTTGGATTTCACGGGTACAAGAATTTATGACCAACAGTGACGGAGATTTCCAAACGCAACAAGCAAAAATTGCAATTGCGGAAGGATCATTTTTTGGCTTAGGACCAGGGAACAGTATTCAACGGAATCACTTACCTGCTCCCTTTTCAGATTATATTTATAGTATTATCTGTGAGGAATATGGCTTATTTGGTGGATTTGTCATCTTGACCTTATATGTGCTCTTATTTTTTAGAGTGGTAAGTATCGTGACACGTAGTCCAAAAGCTTTTGGTGCAATGCTGGTCGTTGGATTAGGCGTTAGTATCGTTATTCAAGCTTTGGCGAATATGGCAGTTTCGGTCGATTTAGTACCGGTTACTGGTTTGACTTTACCACTGATTAGTATGGGAGGAACGTCTTATTTGTTTTCTAGTATCGCTTTCGGGATGATCCTGAGTGTGAGCCGATACATCGAAAAGACAACTACTTAGAAATGAAAGTAATTATCAGTGGTGGTGGTTCGGGCGGACATATTTTTCCAGCAATTGCAATTGCGAATGCTTTAAAAGAAAGGATACCAAATCTTGAGGTGCTATTTGTTGGCGCAGAAGGAAAAATAGAAATGGAGAAAGTCCCAAAAGCGGGATACGAAATCGAAGGTCTTTGGATCAGCGGTTTCCATCGAAAATTGACAACAAGGAATTTAGCTTTTCCTTTCAAATTGCTGAGCAGTTTGTGGAAAGCATATCGGATCTTACAACGGTTTCAACCGGCAGTGGTGATCGGAGTAGGAGGGTTCGCGAGTGGACCAACCTTGAAAGTAGCCACTTGGAAAGGAATTCCAACGCTCATACAAGAGCAGAATTCGTATCCGGGAATTACAAATCGCTTATTAGCCAAAGAGGTAAACACGATTTGTGTTGCTTACGATCGCATGGAACGATACTTTCCAAAAAATAAAATTGTGCGTACAGGAAATCCAGTACGACAGGATATTGAAATTACAGCAGCTAAGCGGAAAGCCGCTTACGAATATTATGAGCTTGACCCAACGAAAAAAACGATTTTTCTCTTCGGAGGAAGCTTAGGAGCGAGAAGTTTGAATGATGCCATGCTGGCTAATGCCGACTTAATTGCTGAACAAGATGAAGTGCAGATTCTTTGGCAAGCGGGCAAACTTTATATCGAGGAGTTTCGCACTTCCGCTACGGCAAAGTTGCCAAATGTAGTGGTGAAAGCCTTTATTGATCGGATGGATTTAGCTTACGCAATGGCAGATGTGGTCATTTGTCGAGCAGGAGCACTAACAATTTCAGAATTAAGTCTTTTGGGCAAAACTGCGATTTTAGTGCCTTCTCCGAATGTGGCGGAGGATCACCAAACGATGAATGCTAAAGCCTTAGTCGAGGCAGATGCCGCAATATTGGTTAAAGATAAAGATTGTGCTAATGATATGATTATGAAAGCTTTATCCTTATTGGATAATGAAATAATGCAAGAAAAATTAGCTAAGAATATTACAACTTTGGCAAAACCAGCAGCCAGTAATGAAATTGTAAATGAGATTTTAAAACTCGTTCCCAACAGGCTTGGAAGCTAGGGAATATAAGTTAATTTAAAACAGAAGTATACATATAATAAAAAACGGCATATAATTTGAAATAAAAATATGTTAGTAGACTAATTTTAGTTCTTTGATTTAGAAAAATTAAGTAACAAATTAGTAGCAAAAACTAAAAAATTGAATTTAGAAGCGATTAAGAGTGTATATTTTATCGGAATTGGCGGAATAGGAATGAGTGCCATTGCAAGATATTTTAATACGGAAGGAAAGGAAATTTATGGCTACGATAAAGTCGCTTCTAGCCTGACCAAAAAGTTGGTCGAAGAAGGTATGACAATACATTACGATGCTGCGGTGGAGCATATTCCTACGGGAATTGACCTTGTGGTTTATACACCAGCCGTCGGAGAAGATAACGTTGAATTGGCTTATTTTCGAACGCACGATTTTGTGATCAAAAAGCGAGCAGCCGTCTTAGGAATGATTAGTCAGCAAAAGCGGATGATTGCGATTGCAGGGACACACGGTAAGACGACAACGAGCACGATTACAGCGCATCTATTGAAAACGGGGGGCATTGATTGTACTGCGTTTTTAGGTGGAATTGCAAATAACTTTGCGTCCAATTTTGTCGCGGGGACAGGAGCGTGGGTCGTCGCAGAAGCGGATGAATACGATCGTTCTTTTTTGCAACTGAATCCAGAGATTGCTTTAGTCTTGTCGATGGATGCGGATCATCTAGATATCTATGGTAATGAAAACAGTGTGCGAGATAGCTTCAAAGCATTTACCAAAAAAGTAAAACCTAACGGGAAAGTTTTTTTGAGAAATGGTTTGACAATCAACTACGACAAAAACGATATGGATACAATGCCACATCGAAATATTGATTTTAGCAGCTTTGGCGTAGAGGATGGTCTTTATCGAGCAGAGGATATAAAAGTAAGTGATGGACACATGGTTTTCAACTTTGTGAATCCGATTGAACAAATTGAAAATATTCGCTTCCCCTTGCCGGGACGACATAATGTCGAAAATGCGAGTGCCGCGATTACTATCGCCTTACAATTAGGTATTAGTGGAGCGATGATAAAAAAAGGATTAGCTTCTTTCAAAGGAATTAAGCGCCGGTTTGAAATTGTTTACCAAAGTGCAGAGCGGGTTTATGTCGATGACTATGCCCATCATCCGGTAGAGTTGCAAGCAGCGATTAGAGCGGCGAAGCAATTCTTTCCAGGTAAAAAGGTAACGGGAATTTTTCAACCGCATCTTTTTAGTAGAACGCAAGATTTTGCGACGGAATTTGCGGCAGCATTAGATGAATTAGATGAGGTACTTTTAATGGATATTTATCCAGCGAGAGAAATTGCCATTCCCGGCGTAACCTCAGATTTAATTCTGAAACAAATGAAGCAAAAGAATAAAAGGATAGTTTCAAAAGCGGAACTATTATCAGTTTTGAAAACAAAAGAAATTGAAGTATTAATCAGCTTAGGTGCTGGAGATATCGGTACTTTCGTTTCTGCTATTAAAAATCAATTGGTGCATGAATAAACGTGAATTAAATAGATTGCTAAAAAGACTCTTTTGGATCGCACTTTTTTTTGTGGCCATCGGATTCATCTTTTGGGCAGCCGAAAAAAAGCGTAGCACTATTACGGCAGAAGTCGTGATCACAATTAAAGATCTTCCAGATGGAAGTAGCTTACTGAATAAACAAGATGTTCGATTGAAAATTGAAAGACATTTTGGTTACCATTTAGAAGGCGTTCCTTTGGGGCAATTAGATGTGGAGCGGGTAGAACGAGTATTGGAAGAAGATCCATTTATCTTGGATGCCAACGTTTTTGTAGATGCTAAAAGTAGAGCAAACATTGAAGTTTCTCAACGAATGCCTATTTTAAGATTGATCGACAAGAATACGCAGCATTACTACTTGGATAAATCTGGTCGACAAATGCCTTTGTCCGAACACTTTACGGCGAGAGTATTGGTGGCTACGGGAAATATTCCTCCCTACACCCCCGAGTTTGATCAGCGGAAGCGTCACGTGTTAAAAGATTTATTTGCTTTAACCAAAGATATTTTAGCAGATGACTTTATGAGGCCTTTAGTGGAACAGATTTATATCGACGAAGAAGGAGAATTTATTTTAATTCCCAAAATAGGGAAACATAAGATTGTTGTTGGTGATTATGAAAACGCCGCAGCTAAAATTGAAAACTTGAAACACTTTTATAAAGAAGGCATCCCATACGAAGGATGGCGCAAATATAAAATCATTAATTTGAAATATAAAGATCAGATAGTTTGTACAAAAGCTTGATAAAGAAGGGAAAAACTTGTCTCAGGCAATTGTCGAAGTTTTTGCAGGAAACTTCACCACAAAATTATCAAATTGGAAATATCCACTATCTTAAAAAACGCTATATACTATGACGGATAATTTAAACACTATGCACAAATCAGACGTAATCGTCGCGCTGGATATCGGAACTACAAAAGTGTGCGCACTTGCCGGTAGAAAGAACGAACACGGCAAACTAGAAATCCTTGGAGTTGGCAAAGTCGAATCCAACGGTGTCTCTCGTGGTGTCGTTTCAAACATCGAAAAAACAGTCAAAGCTATTGCCGAAGCAGTAAGTGCTGCGGAACGCAATACGGGACAAAAAATTAAGGTCGTACATGTTGGTATCGCCGGTCAGCACATCAAAAGCTTACAGCACCGAGGAATCCTAACGCGAGAGGACGACTTGACAGAGATTAGCCAAAATGATATCGACAAGTTGATCAACGATATGTACAAATTGGTCTTACCACCGGGAGATAAAATCCTTCACGTAATTCCACAAGAGTATACGGTAGATAGCGAGCAAGGTATCACAGATCCAATTGGGATGTCGGGCGTTCGCTTGGAAGCTAACTTTCATATTATTACCGGGCAGATTACTGCTTCTAATAATATTCACCGTTGTGTAGAACGTGTAGGCTTGAAAGTAGCGGATATGACTTTGGAACCCATCGGTTCGGCAGAAGCGATCTTGAGCTACGAAGAAAGAGAAGCTGGTATTGCTTTAGTTGACATTGGAGGTGGTACTACGGATATTACAATTTTTCAAGAAGGTATCATTCGACATACTGCGGTAATTCCTTTCGGAGGAAATGTGATTACCAACGATATTAAAGAAGGCTGTACCGTTATGCAACAGCAAGCTGAAAAATTGAAAAGAAAATTTGGATCAGCAATGGCTGAAGAAGTATATGATAATCGAATCATTACGATTCCAGGTTTGAAAGGACGAGAGCCAAAAGAGATTTCTGAGAAAAATTTGGCACGAATCATTCAAGCTAGAGTTGAAGAAATTTTGGATTATGCAGTTTGGGAGATTCGACGTTCTGGTTTTGAAAGAAAACTAATCGGCGGAATCGTTCTAACTGGAGGTGGTGCACTTTTAAACCACATTGATAAATTATCTGAGTTTCACACGGGCTATAGTACGCGCATTGGCTTGCCAATTGAGAAATTAGCACATGGTTATCAAGATAAACTTTGTAGCCCAATTTATGCAACTGCGATCGGGTTATTGATCAAAGGCATTAAAGACGCAGAAAGTGGCAAAGTTGTATACGAAGATTTGATCGAAGAAGAAAAAGTAGTAAAAGAAGAAATCGTCGAAGAGACAATCGAGGAGGAAGTACTACAAACTACGGAAACAGTAGATAATAGCGAACCCAAAAAATGGTACGAAGAAGTATTCAAAAAAACAAAAGAATGGTTCGAAGCCGAACCAGACGCTGAATTTTAAAATGAATCTTTAACAGGGAGTTGTTTGACAATTTCCTTACAAGTAAGAATGATAATAGTATTTTCATTAATTTTTAATCCCTCTAAAATTCTTTAATCATGATTTTCGATTTACCAAAAGAAGAAGGATCAATCATAAAAGTAATTGGTGTTGGTGGTGGTGGAAGTAACGCCGTTACCCACATGTTCAAGCAAGGCATCGTTGGCGTAGATTTCGCCATTTGCAATACAGATAATCAAGCTTTAGAGTTGAGTCCTGTTACCACAAAAATTCACTTAGGCCCAGAACTCACCGAAGGGAGAGGAGCCGGATCTAAACCTAATATCGGACGACAAGCTTGCATGGAGTCCATCGAAGAAGTAAGAGGCTTCTTAGAGCAAGATAATACAAAAATGTTGTTTGTAACCGCCGGAATGGGTGGTGGTACGGGTACGGGCGCAGCTCCGATCATTGCCAAAACAGCACAAGAAATGGATGTTCTGACGGTAGGAATCGTCACAATGCCTTTTACTTTCGAAGGTCGTCGAAGAAAGACGCAAGGAATGGAAGGACTAGAGGAATTGAAAAGTAATGTTGATACGTTGATCGTAATTTCTAATGATAAGCTTCGTCAGATTCACGGAAATTTATCAATCAGTGATGCTTTCGCGGAAGCAGATGATATCTTGACAACCGCTGCGAAAGGAATCGCAGAAATTATTACGGTACCAGGTTACGTCAACGTGGATTTTGAGGATGTTAATACTGTTATGCGTAGTAGTGGCGTAGCCATTATGGGGACCGCTTCTGCGGAAGGAGATGATCGAGCGAAGCGCGCAGTGGATGAAGCATTGAATTCGCCACTTTTAGAAGATAATGATATTCGAGGTGCACAGCACATTTTATTAAATATTACTTCGGGAACCAAGGAGGTAACGATGGATGAAATCTTTGAGATCACAGAATTCGTTCAAGAAGAAGCAGGATTTGGAACAGACTTGATCTGGGGTAATTGCTACGACGAAACACTAGGCGAAAAAATTAGTGTAACTTTAATCGCTACTGGATTTGAAAGAAATAAAGAGTCGGTGGTAAAGAGTCCGGCAGAAAAGAAAATTGTAGTGTCTTTAGATGATGAACCGGTTGCACCGGAGCCTGCAAAAAAAAAGAGTATTTACGATTTAGGCCATACTGATACAACGGATACTAGAACATTCGAGTTTGATGATCTAAAATCTTCGATTTCTAAATACGACCGAGATCGCTATTCTTACGAAGAACCTTACATCAAAAGCGAGGAACAACGTAAAATGGAGGAGGAGCGTAGACATCATCACAATTTAGAACAACAACGTCGAGAACGACTAAGAAATTCTAACGTCAAATTGAACAATCCAAGAAATGTAGTGGACTTAGAAAATGAGCCTGCTTACCTTCGACGTAATGTACAATTAGATGATATTCGTCATTCTTCGGAACAGGAAGTTTCCAAATGGACCATTTCTGGAGAAGAGGAACCAGAATTGAGAGCAGATAATTCTTTCTTGCACGATAACGTAGACTAGTATTTAAATTAGTTCGTACCTAAGTTTATAAGTAAAAAAAGCTTAAGCATTCCGTTGCTTAAGCTTTTTTGCATTTAAGGAAAAGGCTTCTTTAATCTTTTGCAAAAGGATAGATATTAAAAATTAAGTAAATTTGCTATACAGAGCGTATATTGTTTTTCTTAGTAATTATTTACTTTTTATTTGTTGTTTAAAATGAAAAATAGATACAAATGTGTTGTTTTGCTAATAGTTGTACAGGAATATGTTATTGTTAGTTGAATAGGTAGTAATTTTATTTTTTTATTTAAAGTATTATGTTTACATTCGGTTAATTATTTTTAAATAAAAAAAGACGTTAAATGAAAAATACGGTATTACTATTCGTACTGCTTTTCTGTTTTTCCTGTGGTCTTCCTGCGCAAAAAGTTATTGGAGAAATTGTTAATGGACAAGCTGTGTTAACGATTAAGGAACAAGTCGCTAAGGACAATTGGGAAAAACTACTCAAAGTGCATCAAAATATAAGCGTACAGTTTAAGACACTCAAAATTATTCAGCAAGATGAATTGTATTTATTGCTAGGTACAAGTAGTACAGTCAATGCGATCATTGTGCTACGAGAAGAGAATGGTCAAATTTACGAAGCGCGAGCTGGTGGCGGAAGTAGAACGGTAACTTGTACGGGGTGTACGAGTGGCTGCACACCAACTAAGGATAGTGGAATCGGTTGGATTTGCAAGTTCCCTTGTAAGGAATGTAAAAAGACCGAAACGGTAACGGAAGATCTTATTTTAGAATAAACCTGTCTACGCATTTTCTATGATAGCTCATAATTTTTTAAACTTTATTTGAAGATAATAAGTACGGACAGAAGAGATAAATTACTGTTTTTTTAGTAACTTGTGCACTTAGTGTTACTCGCATAGAGTACACTATATTGTTTAGTCATCAAAACAAAAAGCTATGAACAAGTTACTACTCTTGTGCTGCCTAGTGCTGCTCAGTCTCGGCGCTTCCGCGCAAAAAAACTTCCAACCAGGATACTACTTTACGAATGATGGAATTCGCGTCGAATGATTAATTAAGCAAGAACTTTGGACGAATAATCCTACTGAGTTTACCTATAAAACTACGGCCGAAAGCGAAGCGAAACAGTTGACGATTGCGGAAGTCAAAAGCTTCGGAATTGACGGTGAATTCAAGTACGAAAGGTTTATGGTGGAAGCAGCAGTGAGAATTAATAATCGTGCAAATTTAGATAATAAGAAAACAATCAAGTTCGTCAAAGAAATATTTTTCTTAGCGGTCGTATTGGAAGGAGAAGCCAATTTGTATGTGTATGAAAAAGATAATGGAAAATACTTCTTTTATAGCTTGGGGCAAGCTCCTCCAGAACAATTGATTTATAAGCGATACAAAGTTGATGCTGATAAAGTCAGGACGAATAATCAGTACCAACAACAACTTTTTAATCAGTTGAAATGTGCAGCTTGGTCACCAAAAGATATTTCAACGCTTGACTATAAAAAATCTAGCTTCGTCAAACTTTTTACAAAGTATAATGAAGCTTGTGGGAACACTCCTTCAATTCGCTACGAAGCAAAAAGTAGAAATGCTTTTAAATTATCACTCCGACCTCGGTGGAATTCTTCATCATTGAGTCTCGAAAACTTACAAGGACGCCCAGACATACAAGTGGTGGATTTGAGTTCGCAATCAACGATACAGTTCGGTCTTGAACTGGAATATATCACAGGTTTTAACGGAGGACGTTGGTCGTTTTTCATGGAACCGACTTACCGTGCTTATGAAGGCGCTACAACGGAAATTGTTGAGTATGAGGTAGAAAATAACGGCGTTATTTTTGAATCGGAGGCAGAAGTGAGTTTTACGGGAACTTACCGTGCCTTAGAAGTCCCCATTGGTGTCCGGTATCACGTATTTTTAAATGATAAATTTAAACTTTTTGCCAACGCCGCTTATGCTTTTGAAATTCCCTTTGAACGAACGCTAGTCTCTGAAAGTCCCACTTCCAGACTGCTAAGTCAAGAACTAGAACTCAATCCAGAACACATTACTTATCTTGGCTTCGGTGCTAATTTCAATCATAAATTCAGTTTAGAATTTCGTTACGGATTCCAGCGAGAATTAGTAAATAATTACGCTCCTTGGAAAACTTATTTTAATTCTTTCTCTCTTATTGCGGGGTATAACTTTCTGTAGACATGGTGGAAAAATGAAGGATTTTTTAAGGAAGTTATGCTCAATATAGTTTTGAATCACTTCCATAAAAATCAGTTACTTGAATTTTGTCCGAGTACTTAATTTTTCTATTTTTGCATTCTTGAAAGACTTAAAATAAAGCGATGAAAAACACCTTACTCCTACTACTGCTGACCTTTTATATTACCAATAGTTTTGCACAGCAAAACTTCGAAAAAGGATATTACCTAGATAATGAAGGAAATCGAATTGAGGGATTAATTAAGCAAGAAAATTGGGTGAATAATCCAAGTCAATTCTATTTTACAATTGCGGATACGATACCTGCGACAACGATTAAGATAACGGATGCACAAGAATTTGGAATCGTCAATCAACTTAAATACCAAAGATTTACGCTAGCTGCCGATGTGAAAATCAAAAATCAAGCTAACCTAGACTTCAAGAAGTCGCTTGACCCGAAAGTACAAACGCTTTTTTTGCGAGTAATTTTAGTAGGAGAAGCTACACTTTTTATTTATGAAAAAGATGCAGCTGAATATTTTTTTTATTCGTTGAAAGAAGCAATTCCAGAGCAGTTGGTATACAAGCGATATGCACCAACGGTCGATCAAATCAAAACGAATAATCAATATCGACAACAAATTTGGAATAATTTAACTTGTACTGCTTGGTCGCCAGTTAAGTTAACAAAGCTGAAGTACAAACAATCGGATTTAGTTAAAATCTTTACTCAGTATAATCAGCGATGTGGAAATGGAGGAATATTCACTTACGTCAAGAAACCTCGTAAAGCATTTAGGCTATCGCTGCGACCGCGTTGGAATAGTGGTTTTCTCAGCATTGAGCGGCAGAAGCAAAGTGAGGTAATTGTAGATCGCATTAAGCAATCCTCAAAACCTGCAGTGCAGCTTGGACTAGAACTAGAATATGTACTCTCCATCAACCAAGAACGCTGGTCTATTTTTATTGAACCCACTTATGTTTCTTACGAAGGTACTTTGACAGGAAAAGTTATTTTCCCAGTAGATTTTTTAGGAAGAACTTATTTCATCATTAGGGATGGGAAGTATATATCGACGTATCGTGTACTTGAATTACCCATTGGATTTCGTTACCACCTTCCGATTAAGGATAAATTTAAACTATTTGTTAATGCTGCTTATGCTTTTGAAATACCTTTTGAACAAAAAGTAGTTTCAGAGCTTAAAGGTGGAATCGGTTCGGCTGATTTAGAGTTGAACTCAGAGCATATTACCTATTTTGGTGGAGGAATAAATTACAATCATAAATTTAGTTTAGAATTTAGATACGGCCTAAAAAGAGAACTAGTTAATAAACGCGGTACGTGGAAAACCTACTTTAACTCTTTTTCTATTATTGCAGGTTATAATTTTCTATAGGAAACTTACTAAATTCAGTTAAGTTGAGTTAACTATCTTTCTCGCTTCGATAGTATTTCTTAAACCTGATTTTAAAATTTTACAACCAGCTATGAAAAAATTACTTTTCCTTCCTCTATTGCTACTACTTTCGAGTAGTCTTTTCGCAAAAGAAAAATTCTTGGAGGGCTATTATATTAACGATGATAATGAACGAATCGCAGGATTCATTCAAAAAGAAGTTTTTATTGATAATCCAACTCAGTTCTATTACAAATCTTCCAAAACAGCCCAAAAAGAATTGATGACGCTGATTACCGTAAAAGAATTTGGAATCGGAGAGGAAATCCGCTACCAAAGGTTTAAAGTAAAAATGGATGAAAGTATCAACAAAGTCACTAAGGAAAAATGGAGTAAAAATCCTGATCTAATAGAAAAAGATGTATTCCTAAAAGTAATCATCGATGCTAAAGCAAGTCTTTTTTACTACGAAAAAGATCGCGCGAAGAAGTTTTTTTACACGATAGATGGCGGAGAGCCGGAGCAGTTGATCTATAGTATGTACCGGTATCAAACGGATGTCTTGAGGAAAAATAACCAATACCAACAACAGCTATGGAATAAGCTGAAATGTAGTGCTTGGACTCCTAAAGATTTGAGTCAGCTCAAATACCTGAAATCTAAATTAGTCAAGCTTTTCAAAAGTTATAACGAAAACTGCGGGGGAGGAGAAATGACTCTTTATAAGGGGCAAATCAAAAATAAAGCGATTAACGTGACGCTAAAACCACGGTTGACTACTTCCTCTTTTGAAACAGTAGTTAAAGCAAAAAACACTGGATCACAAACTATTGATTTACCAACGAAATCTAGCCTTCAAATTGGTGTTGAACTAGAATGTATGCCACGATTCCATGGTCAACGGTTCTCCATTTTTGCGGAACTAGTTTATCGTTCCTATCAAGCAGAGATAACTACCAACACAGACTACATCTATTATGATGTGAATGATTTACCAATATTTGAATCAGCAGAAGCAACTATTGAGGTGAAATATCAGGGGCTAGAAATCCCTTTAGGAATACGATACCGTTTTATTTCAAGAGAGAAATTTAAACTGTTTGCTACGGCAGCATACGGATTTGACATTCCTGTTGAGCAAACTCGAACGATTATTTCTACTTCAGAGACACCACAACTTAGAAGGAACCGTTTTTTTCGACCCAGAAGAACGAATTACCTAGGTTTAGGGGCTACCTTTTTGAATCGGTACAGTGTTGAATTTAGGTATAGAAGGAAAGAATCATTGTCTATGAGAGGAGAACGCATTTTTGGAAGCGGTTCTTGGAGGCATTCCTTCCACACAAGTGAATTTATCTTCGGATATCGCATATTTTAAATAAGTAATGGTCCGGTTTAAATTTGGAGACGAAGAGGAAGTTGAGAGCTGCTTAGAAGCTTTTTGTCAAAAAAAATCAAACAACTTTCAAAGACTACTTTGATGGCAGTAAATTTTTTCTCAATTTTGCAGAAATTTTATGTGTAAACCATTTATTATAAACCAAATTTAACCACAAGCATGGATAACAAAGAAATGCTAATTAGAAATCAAGCGGACGTTGCCTTGAAGGACTGGCGAGAAAAAGAGAAAAAAGCGCTAGAATTACTTCGCATCGTTGGGGACTTACGTTTTGACAAATCTATTGAACTGAGCTTATTCCGACAAAGCATCTATGATGCTCGGCCAAGTGAAGTCTTAAATGATCACCTATTTGCTAAAAATTATGTAACGCAACCGATCTCCATTGATCACACCTTGCAATTAGCTTTAGCGATCCAAAATTTGGAAAATTTACCTCCTGCTAAAATTGATTTGGGAAAATTAGCGGCGGAATGGTTGGACACTGAAAAAGCCCACGACGCAGCTGCTTTTGTTGCTGATCGTTTGGGCAATCTGCTGACCGAAGGAGAAGAAATTAACTTAGAACCTAAAGACGTTGTACTCTACGGATTTGGTCGAATTGGAAGACTCGCCGCGAGACGGATCATCGAGCAAACGGGAAAAGGCGAACAGTTACGATTGAAGGCAATCGTTTTGCGACCGAAGTTGAAAGACTTACACGCAGAATCGCTTAAACGAGCGGCGCTCTTGAGTAAAGATACGGTACATGGCAAGTTTCGTGGAATTATCAAAGTAAGCGAAGATGGAAAGGAATTGACCATTAATGGTAATAAAGTACAGATGATCTACGCGGGAAGTCCCGACGATATTGATTATACTACCTACGGAATTAAAAACGCTTTAGTCATTGATAATACCGGTGTATGGAGAGATAAGGAAGCTTTGTCGCAGCATTTAAGACCTGGCGTAGACCAAGTAATGTTGACGGCGCCTGGAAAAGGGATTCCAAATATCGTTTTTGGGGTAAACCAAAATGATTTGAACTTAGATCAAGATAAGGTATTTTGTGCTGCTTCCTGTACGACCAACGCTATTGTTCCCATCATCAAAACGATCGATGATCAATATGGCATCGAAAAAGGGCACATCGAAACGATTCACGCCTATACAAGTGATCAAAATTTATTAGACAATTTCCATAAAAAACCAAGAAGAGGACGTGGTGCCGCTACAAATATGGTTTTGACTACTACGGGTGCAGCGGTAGCAGTAGCTAAGGTTTTACCAAAGTTAGCGGGTAAGTTAACGGGGAATTCTGTGCGAGTACCAACACCTAATGTTTCTTTAGTGATTATCAACTTGACCATCAAAGAAGCAACGAATGTAGAAAATGTCAATGATTTATTAAGAGAAGCTGCATTGCACGGTGATTTGGTAGAGCAGTTGCATTACTCTACTTCTACGGAATACGTTTCCAGCCAAGCGGTAGGAATGACCAGTACTTCAGTAGTAGATGCACCTTCAACGATTATCTCAGAAGATGGCAAATCGGTAACGTTATATGCTTGGTACGACAACGAATTTGGCTATACTTGTCAAGTTGTACGTCTGGCAAAGCACGTAGCGAAGGTAAGACGAGGTGTATATTACTAGTAACGATTAAAGTGGAAATCAGGCAGTCGATTAGATTGGCTTGCTTAAAGCATAAGAAATAATAATTTGTCTCGGATTTTCTTCCATAGAAGATTCGGGACATTTTTTATTTGTAGCGTAGTGCTTTTCGGAATTATTTTGGAAAAAAAAACTAGTTGTTGTTGAAATCTAAGGCTTCGCCGATGAGAATGGCGCGGGTATTATTACGTTCATTACATTCCCTTAAAGTACCATAAACATCTAGGTCGAGTACGATATGTGGCGTGAAGCGCGTCATTTCACGGAGGTTTAATTTGATCGTTCCCGTGTAGGATTCTTGAGGTTGTAGCAATCCTTTTTCATCTTTCAGGCCTTTGGTAATAAAAGCTCCTCCGATGGCGAGTGAGCCTCTCGTCAATTTGCCAGTAGCAGCGAGATAAGCTTTGATGGCGACGTTATCTGCTTCTACGGGCTTTGTGCCAAACATCGTCGCGGGACCTTTTCCGTAATTACTAAGCGTGTATCCCAAAGTGATGGAATGCTTTGATTTTTTGAGTACGTAGATGGTATCGAAGCTAAGATCCGAGCAAAAGTTTTTATCAAGGTAATTTTGATCAGTAGAACCACTGCCTACATTGAGGGTGAAACCAATTTCTTCCTTCTCCTCTTTTTCGGCTTTTTTAATTTTATCTTTAGAAAGGGATAATTTGAAGCTGCGATTAAAGGCCAATTCTCCTGGAGCTAATTTTAGTTCTTCTGCTAAAATCTGTTTGCGAATCTCCGTTTCGTAAGCTGCAAGATCCGATTCGGCAAAATCGTCGTCGAAATCAATGAGTACTTGAGGCGGAACATTTTTCTTGCCCAAATTGAGCGCTTCTCTACCCGTATTGATGGCCGTATATTTGAGTTTGATACTTTTTTTCTTCTTTTTTAAAATGGTAAAACGGGTGAGATGGAGTCGGTAACCTTGGTAAGCTGGTGCGGAAGTTTGTAGTGTATCTTGCGGTGGTTTGGGAACAGAAGGGGATAGAATATCAACGTGAGCAACTTGGGCAACACTCGTTTGAACTAAGAGCAGAAGAACAAAGGAAAAAAGCGAAACCAATAAGGTCTTATTCATATTTAGCGGTTGTTTAAAATTCTATCAATTTGGGGTTTTACGGGGAATTTTGTCTTTTGAGTCGAAGTATCAAAGTTATATTGAAGTTGGATGAAAAGACCAATTCGTAAATGTTTTTGGAGTTTTTAAACAACTTCAGGATTAATCCAGTATAATGATTCTTCGTTTTTCCTCATTATAAGCCACAAAATCACTTCCGAGTAGCCTTTATAAAACGTAAAACTACGACTTCCCAATATGAACAAAGCTCGAAACTTCTCTTAAAAAAACGTTAATTAAGACTATTTTCCAGTTTTCCTGTAGTCAAATGGTAACGCTATTATATATAATGGCAATTATTATTCCACTTCAATTTATGAAAAATTAAGTACCAAGACAAAATTATTTTACCATTGAATTGTGTTAGATTTTGGACAGTATTGAGGCGTGAAAACCGCCCTAAGCCTTTGCTTAGGAAGGCTTTGAGCAACGAAGAGACTGTTCAAAAGATAGTGCAAGTTAATAAGTGAGTTAATTTGTCTTGGTACTTACTCACTGATAATGTCGATAGGACGGTTAATACTTTCTTCTAAGGAGATGAAAGTTTCGGTCCGTTGAATACCTGATATCTTTTGGATTTTGTCGTGCAAAACGACTCTTAAATGCTTGGTATCTTTACAGATGATTTTGGCAAAAATGCTATAGTTACCCGTAGTATAATGGGCGCTGACGACTTCTGGAATCCGTTTTAATTCTTCGGCAACTTCTTCGTATAGCGAACTTTTATCTAAGTAAATACCGAGAAAGGCACAAATGTCATAGCCTAATTTCGTATAATCAATTTCCAAACGAGCGCCTTGGACAATTCCTAACACCTCTTTGAGCTTTTTCATACGAACGTGAACCGTTCCTCCAGAGACGTGAATTTTTTGGGCAATCTTAGTAAAAGGAATATCTGCATCTTGCATCAGGATGGAAAGAATCTCCCTATCTATCTGATCAATATCGATTGGTTTATTCATTGAGCGGTATTTCTGTTAGTTAATTTCTTCATTTGCGACAAAAAAATCACAGTTTGAAAATTCTGTTTAACTTAATTGTTTGGTAAATGCCTAATTCTGTTTTATTTATAATGTAGTTGTTTTAAAATGGAGCTTCCTCTTGAAAACCAAACGCTTACAACTAATTTCAACCTCCATTTTAAAACAACTTCAAGGTTAAAACACTATAATTTTTTTTCAAATTTCTCTTTTTGTTTTGATATTGACAAAAATATATGGTGATTATTTCTAATTTTAATTATTAATATAACAAATGATTTCGCCCATTGTAGAGCTTTAGAAGCGTTTAACCGAGCGTGTAAAGGAAAAATGAGCTAAGTCTCTGTACTTTTGGACGTTGTAGCTAATCAAGTAAAGTGAAAATTATTAACAGTAACGTTCTAAGCTTGTAGATTGTTCTTGTATTTTTTTATAGAAATTGTTTTAAAATGCTGTAATCCAGTTTGTCCTAAGCAACAATTGAATGGTCATCAATTTGGATTGGCACTTATTGTGATTTTATTTTATAAAACAACTTGATTGTCGTCTCGCAAAAAGAGATTGCTATTTGTTATTAAGATGAGTGTTTAGTATTTGGGGTATAGTTTGAAGTGCTCAAACCCGAAAATTTGAAGATAGCTTGAAGAAGTTGTTTTAAATTACAACGAATTAGCCGAAAAAACGTTTTACTTAAGAACAAATTTGTTCAAGCAAGTACAATTTCCTTTTTTTGTAGAAAGTTGGTGGAGGGAAGCTTAAAACATTGCCTTCTTTTTCTATTTGTTGTCTTAATTTGCCTATCAGGAGCACATTTTAAACAACTTCAGCCTTTATTTGTCTTTGCATTTACAACTTTTGGATACCTTATTTATATGATAAATCAAACAGAAAATTCTTCCAACAAATTAAATATTTGGTTGCCGCTAATTTTTTCCGTGGTCTTGGCGGGCGGTATGTTCATTGGAATGAAATTGCAAAAGTCGAGTCCGGTTGTGCAAATTAAGCAAGACGGTAGCAAAATAGTTGGTACCCGAGGAGAAGCGGGACGCGTAGAGGAAGTCATTCGTTACATCGAATCGCAATACGTAGAGGACGTGGATCGAGAAAAATTGATCGAAAATGCAATCGAAGAAGTTTTATCTGATCTAGATCCACATTCGAGTTACATTCCCGCAAAGGAATTAATTGATGTGAACGAACAAATGGAAGGTAACTTCGAGGGGGTAGGTATCGAGTTTCTTTTCCTTGAAGATACGATAATGGTGGTTACGCCAATGTCGGGTGGTCCTTCGGAGCAAGTGGGTATTCTGCCCGGTGACAAAATTGTTCAAATTGAAGATACAATTGTAGCCGGGGTAAAGATGGACAGAGAAAAGATTATTGATAAACTGAGAGGAGAAAAAGGAACTACGGTCAAAGTTGGAATTAAACGATTAGACGAAGCAACCCTTAAGGATTTTACCATCACTCGTGACCGAATCCCAATTAATAGCGTAGATGTAGGTTATATGCTTGATCCGGAAACAGGCTATATTAAGGTGAGTCGCTTTAGCGCTACGACTTACAAAGAGTTTATGAAATATTTAGAAGAACTCGTGGAAAAGCAAGACATGAAACATCTGGTGATTGATCTGCGTCAAAATCCGGGAGGATACTTACAACAAGCCACCAATATCCTAAACCAGCTTTTTGATCAAAAAGATAAATTACTAGTGTACACAGAAGGAAGTTCCGTCCGACGAAATGAATATGAAACGACCGGTAAGAATTTTTATCAAATTGGAAATGTAGCCTTGTTGATCGACGAAGGCTCTGCTTCTGCAAGTGAGATCTTAGCGGGGGCTGTTCAGGATTGGGATCGTGGCGTCGTGATTGGGCGTCGGTCTTACGGTAAAGGCTTAGTGCAAGAACAATACGACCTGAAAGACGGTTCTGCTTTGCGCTTAACGGTAGCTCGTTATTATACCCCTTCGAAGCGCTTGATTCAAAAATCGTATTCGGATATCGACAATTATGGGAATGATGTTTACGATCGTTTCGAGTCGGGAGAATTATATACAAAAGATAGTATCCACGTACTTGACACCACTAAGTTTTACACGGCGCAGGGTCGGGTGGTTTATGGAGGAGGAGGAATTACTCCTGATTTATTTATTCCGCTAGATTCAATTGTGATGAATGATTATTACCTCAAAGTGCGACAACATTTGTTGAAATTCTCTTATCGGTATTTCGAAAAGCACAAGACTAAACTCGAAGCATATAGCTTAGAAGATTTTTCAAAATCTTATAATATTGCTGCGGCTGGAATGGATGATTTATTAAGTTATGCGGTAGAAAATGGTGTAGAACGCGACGAAGCAAAGTTTGATACTTGCCGAGCAGCTTTAGCACAATTGTTAAAGACAAGACTTGCCAAACAACTTTTTGGAGACAAAGGATACTACAAAGTGAAAAACGATAAAGATCCGGTCGTAGATGCAGCACGTAGAGTGGTGCAAGAAAAAAATCCGCTTTCTCAATTAAAGAAATACTAAAAGCAAATCAGGCTGATAGAAAATTCTATGCAAATTGAAATCGCTTTACAACAAAATTATCGGTGCTACTTAATTTGTAAAATCAAACTTTCACAGGCTTCTAGATCCAGTTGTAGGGATTTGAGATTGACTTGCTTAGCCGTTGGATTAAGATTACAAACAGCCAGGTAAGTCTGATTTTCCTTCTTAAAAGCAATCGTATAAATATCTGCTGCGATGATTGCTATCTTTTCGACTTTAGCGTTTCGCCATTGCAGCGCACCTTCAAATTCTGCCCATTGTTCGACGGAGTACCCAGACAAATCATCATCGAGGTGCCACAATGGGCTGAGTAAACATTGGATGGTAAGCAAGGTTGTTTGTTGCTGACTTAAGATTGGATTTTGATGATCAATCAAACTGAGTGGAGGCGTAGCACTTAAGAACGCTTTGTTACCAATTGCCCACCGACTAAAATAATTGCGTAAGGTGATGAGGGTATGATCAGCGGAAGGACTTAGCAACTTCTCGCGCCAATTAATCGACCAATGTGCTAACTGTCGCCCACCCAAATTACAAAAATCTACTTTCCCAAAACAAGCCCCCAAAGGAACGGCATCTGCCCAACTTAATTGTTCCCCAACTTGAGCTTGCAAAAACTTTACGGCTTCACTCATAATTTGCCCGCGCGTTTTATTCGGGCGAGGGTGTAAACAAACGGCGTATAACAAATCAAAATGCAGGCACTCAAATCCCCACTTGCTGAGAAAGGTGTAACAAATCCCTGTCAAGTGCTGTTGAAAATCTTCTTGATAAAAATCTAAGACGTATAATTTTTCTGGGCTTAGGGAAGGTTGGGTAATGGTTACGAAATTTCCTTGGTCGTCCTTAAGCAACCAAGTTTTGCGTTGCTGGAAAAGCTTAGATTTTGCTTCGCAAACAAAAGGCGCGAAGCAAATGCTCGCTTTTGATCCGATTGCCTGAATGTTGGAAACTAAAGGCGAAAGACCATCGGGAAATTTATCTTGAATATCCAGCCAATCCCCAATTGCTTGCTGATAACCATAGCTAAACTGAACGAAGTCAAGTGTTAACTCCCGCTTTTGGAGGGCTTCCAAATTTTTGAGCAAATAAGCTGCAGTATGATTTGGAGAATGGGAACTACTCGTCCATCCAATCCAAGAACGTTCGGGAAGTGGTTGAATTTCTTGGAGTGAAAAGAATTGTTGGAAAGCAGCTTCTTGCTTACCTTTGAAAACGAGTAGGTCCAATATTTTAAAAGAATGACTTAATTGTAAACCTGCACAATCCTTACGGACAACAATTTGATTTTGTGTTGGATCAAACTCGATTAGCGTAAAGCCAGTTTGTTCTTGCAAAGAACCAATAAATTGTACTTGTTTGCCTTGCGGAAGATAGGCGTAAGTCCAGCTTTGAAGTTGTGCTTTGGCGGGTTGTAGGGCTTTGAGATAAATACTTTCTTCGGTAGGGCGGAGCCATTGAGTAAGCCGATCACGCCAGTTTTTTTGTTCTTGAAAATTAAAAATTCGACTTTCCGAAGCAGACTGAAAACCATTGCAAAATACGGAATCGCTTGGTTGCATGGTTTGTGAAAAAACTAGCTTTAATTCCTGTAAGACAAAATCTTCTTTTGGATGAATGGTGAGTTGGTAACGTTGATAAGTTCCAGTATCTTGAAACTGGTAATCGACGTAAAAGTTGTCAAAGAAAGACATTTTTCCAAGGGGAAGTTCGAAGCTTGCTGTTTGGTCTCTTAGAATCGTTTGTTGAAGTTGCACAGATATTTTTTTAGTATTCGTACAAGATAGCCTTCCCGCAGAGTATCTCCAAAGTAATTTCAGCTTTAATTCTTTATTTGTGTCCGAGTACTTACTTAGGTATCTCGTTAAAAGCTTAGTGGAATAGCTTTGAGAATGCCAAAGATTGCTATCTTTGGAAGTAGAGATTTTTCACTTAAAATAATTTTTTAGTTCGGCCTAAAGCCTCCCAAAAACTTTAACTAATTATACTGTGTATTAATCTTATGCTAACTTAATCGTGCAATCGTTTAAAAAATAAAATAATGATGAAAAAACAATTAGTGCTTTTACTGGTTTTTGCTTTTTGTACTTCCGTTGGAGCGCAAAATGATCGCTTGACACCAGAAAAACTTTGGGAATTGGGAAGAGTAAGTTTACAAGATGTTTCGCCCGATGGAAAACTAACTTTATACAGTGTTCGATATTATGATTTGGGAGAGAATAAAGGAACTTCCGATTTGTATTTATTACCAACGGATGGCGGTGTAGCAAAACGATTAACTCGTTCCCCAGAAACGGAATACAATGCACTTTTTCGACCGGATGGATTTCGAATTAGTTATTTGCAAGATGGTCAAATTTGGGAAGTCGATTTAAAAGGAAGCAATCAAAAGAAATTATCTGCCTTGACGGATATCAATGGTTATGCTTGGTCGCCGATGGGAGATGCCGTACTGTTTATTCGTGACGTTAAATATGATAAGGATTTAAAAGACAAATATCCAGATTTGCCCAAAGCGAATGCGCGCATCATTGATGACTTGATGTATCGACACTGGAACCAATGGCACGATTATAAATATAGCAACGTATTTTATATTGGTTACCGCGATGGAGAAATTTTTGGAGAGCCTAAAAATATAATGGACGAAGCGTACGATGCTCCGCTGAATCCTTTCGGTGGAATGGAGCAAATCAGCTGGAGTGCGGATGGTAAGCACATTGCTTACACCTGTAAAAAGTTGAGTGGAAAAGCATACGCGGAAAGTACCAATTCGGATATTTATTTATACGAATTAGCGACCGAAAAAACGAAAAATATTACGGAAGGTATGAAGGGCTACGATATGGAACCTGCCTTTTCGCCCGACGGAAAATACCTCGCGTGGAACAGTATGGAAACACCCGGCTTTGAATCAGATCGGAATCGAATTTTTAGTTATGAGTTGGCGACGGGAAAGAAGGAAGAACTTACGGTTGGTCTTAATCAATCTTGTGATCATCCACAATGGTCAAAGGATAGCAAAACGATTTATTTTAGAGGAGGAAACCAAGCAACGTATCAAATTTATAGCTTAGACCCAGCGGCGAAAACGATTAAGCAATTGACGAAAGGAATCCACAATTACAATGGATTTAAAATTGCTGGAACGGATCAACTTGTCGCACAAAAGACCACGATGTCAATGCCTACGGAACTGTTTCGAGTAGATGCTAAAACGGGCGTTGGTACCATGATTAGCGCCGTCAATAAAGCGGCTCTCGGCAAACTAAAAATGGGGGAAGTCAAGTCACGGATGGTGAAGACAACGGATGGTAAAGAGATGTTGGTGTGGATGATTTATCCACCAGACTTTGATCCGAGTAAAAAATATCCAGCTTTATTATATTGCCAAGGTGGACCACAGTCTGCGGTAAGCCAATTCTTTTCTTATCGATGGAATTTTCAATTAATGGCTGCCAACGATTACATTATCGTAGCGCCTAACCGCAGAGGCTTACCAAGTTTTGGTAGAGCATGGAACGATGAAATTAGTGGCGATTGGGGTGGACAAGCGATGAAAGATTATTTTAGTGCAATTGATGATGCAAAACGAGAAACGTACATCGACGAAAATCGACTCGGTGCTGTGGGGGCAAGTTACGGCGGGTATTCCGTTTATTGGTTGGCCGGAAATCACAATAAGCGGTTTAAGACTTTTATTTCTCATTGTGGGCTGTTCAATTTAGAGAGTTGGTACGGGACGACGGAAGAATTATTTTTTGCTAATCAAGATATTGGAGGACCTTACTGGGGAAATACGCCTCCGGATAGTTATGCGAAGCACTCGCCACATCGTTATGTACGAAATTGGGATACTCCAATCTTAGTCATTCACGGCGAGAAAGATTTTCGGGTGCCCATTGGGGAAGGGATGCAAGCTTTTCAAGCTGCGCAGTTACAAAAGATTCCTAGTCGATTCTTATATTTTCCAGAAGAAGGACACTGGGTGCAGTCTCCGCAAAATGGCGTATTGTGGCACCGCGTATTTTTTGAATGGTTAGATAAATCGTTGAAATAAATTTTTACGATAATTGTAATATTATCACGTATTAAGCTTGAGATTCCGAATCCTCGTCCTAGAGGATTCGGAATTTTTTTGCAATTACTTTTATAAAAAAAGTCAATAAAAAAATATTAACGGTTAGCGTATACGTTGGTAAGGTCGTAGTGGATAAAATGGTGTTAAAAAACAGGATTTCTCAAACTAGCACAAGATCAAATACACGGAGTTATTTTTTTAGGGCATCTAATCTTTTTTGTAAATCATCCATTGGATCCTCGTCTACTTCTTTGGGTTTTGGATTCGGTAATCCCTGCAAGGCATTAAGTCTAGCCATCAAATCATCTTCGGCGATTGGTGCAGCTGCTTTTGGCTGATCAACTGATGGTAAATCATCTAGGAGGTCGAGCAAGTCAAGGGAAGAGGGTGGTGGTCCTAACTTCGGTTTTGGTTTTGGTTTTTGGGTAGTGAAACCTTGACTTTCTAAGCGAGCAGCACTTGGCTTAGTAGCTTTTAATGTCATTAAATCTTTACCGGAAACTTGCTTGTCAAAAAAGCTTTGTGTTTCTTGGTTTCCTTTATAATACTTCAAATGCTTTGCGTAGGCTTCCTTGTAAAGTTTTTCCTTGTCTGCGGCGGTTAAAACTTTTTGTTCTTTTGCGGCTAGTTTTTCGGCATCTTTTACATCTGCCCTTGCGTCGTCTGCAGCAATTGCTTCAATCCCCTTTAAGTCTTCTGGCGAAATATATTTTGAAGTGCCGGGGATTTTTTCAGGTGCAATACCTTGTTCCGCTTTCAAACTAGAACCCTGAAAAGTCTCGTTGCTCATTAACACTTTTACTTCTGCTACATTTAAGCCTTGACTGGCTAATGCTCTCAGTACATTTGCCAAATCGGCTGCTCTAGGTTTGTAGTGTCCACTGTGAGCGGTGAGGTGCGTTAGCTTTCCGTTTTCAATTCTTAGTTCTCCTGCACCGATTACAGGTTTCCCTTTTGAAAACGTAGAATGCTTGATGCCATCTGATCCGTCGCTATGATTAAATAAAGACAGTTTGCCGGCTTCGTCCAACACGAAAGCGGCAAAGCCCTGCTTCTCATGGGAAAAATGTTTATCAGTATTGAGGGCTGCGTTTTTACCGTCTGCTGTTTTGTAAGTAAGTTGTCCTTTTTTTGCGTCAACACCCGCAACGTGCCTACTCAACTGTTGGTCAGATAGTTTTTTTACTTTTCCTTCATCCCTCTTTCTGGAAGCTTCTTCCATGAAAATGGTTTTTCCAGCTACACCTTTCATGACCGAGTGTACGGCAGCTTGAAAAGCTGTTCTTGGGTTGAATTTAGCAGGTACTTTTTCTGCCTCCTCAACTTCGTTAATGGCACCATATTCTAGTCGCTGAATAGGCGCTTGCATCATGCGCTGCACAACGTTGAGTTTTTGAATTGTAGGACTATCTTTTTGCAATTGTTGCAACTGTTTAACTTGGTGTGCTTGTGGTCGATTGTCGATGAAGGTAGGGTTTTGCGAAGCAGATGTTTGGGCTTCTGGCAGAGCGGTGGCAGTCTTTTTTTTGTCTTGACTTTTATACTGCTTCATGAAGGAAAGGATTTGAAGTTCTTAGACAAGTTTACACTACGGTTTGCCTACAATGCCAAGCTTTGTCTTGGGTCTGCTAACAATAATAATTTAAAAAGTGGAAGAAAGCAAGATATTGTTAGGGAAGTGCTGAGAAATGGGTATTAATACCTAGTTGTTTTTACTTTACCTTCGCGTACTATTTTCAAAACAACTTCATTTATAAAAAAAAAGCCCGTAACGATTGCTACGAGCTTTCCACAAAGTACTTTTTCAACAGTTTACCTTCAACGTTTAATCTGACTCGTAATCGTACTATCCTCAATTTTGTCATCTTCTGCCAAGAGGAAAGCTTTACTCAAAACAATGGATAAACCCTTGTCGCCTTCAAACGGAATGAAGATACGATCCGTAGTGGATTCGGCGGAACGAGCGGGCACGATACAGAGGTATTGGTCATTAGGTTCCATGAGAATATTACCGCTACCGATGTGAATTTTATAGGTGCGAAGTTTTCCTTTTACCACCAAAAACTTGCCATCAATGTGTGCGTTGTCTCGGATTTTTTTGAGGCGAGGAAGGAGGCGTTCTAAAATCGTTTTTCGAGTTTTGGCAATTTCTGTCAAATCTCCAAAAGAGTAGCTTGTCCAGTAGTCACGATTGGTTTGCCGTTCGCCATTACTATCCATCCAAAGCGGATCATTACCGACACTACAAACGCCGACAAAAAGATCAACGTCGCGCATGATCTCGGAAAAAACAATTTTAGGAACATTAACTAATTCCATCGCGTTTCCTGTTCCATCCTTGAATTTGACTTGGTCGGTGGCAATGTAGTACCAGATACCTGTATCGTTGAAACTATCATCGTTGGGCATTTCATCAATCCAGTATTCAGCGGTAATATTGTACTCGGGTAGATGCTTTGCGCAGATTTCATTTTCGCGACCATCGTCGTACGCACCCATCAAGGAGTATTTCCAGCCACGTAAACTCGCAAGGGAATTAAACTGGTGCTGCTTCAAAATGTGTGCGGCCATTCGATTGGAGTAACTGCGGGTATTAATTTCAGCGTCAGTAAGAATATAGATTTCGCGGAAGGCTTGCTTGATGGGTTGTTTCCATTCAAGGGCGATCATTTTTTCTCTCCAATCAACAATTGTAGCTTCGGTGGCATTGACAGGATGCCAGAGCTGTACCTGTGTATCAGCGTCGATCCAGTCAATCCGTTCTTGTTCAACGGTGTACCATTCACCTTCTTGTAAAATAGCGGTAGCGGTTTGCCCTTTTTTAGTGAAACTCCAAACCAACTTACTCGTAATTGGATAGACTAAGCCGTGGTGTAAATAATACTTTTGGAAAGTAGGGAAATCCCAAGTACGATTTAAAATAAGCTGATTGTCGATCCGCTGCTTTTGCGCCGAATATACTTTTTGAATCTCTTTGACTTCCTTCCGAACGGTAGCTAATTGCTTCGTTAAGCTAGCGTTTTTCTTTACGGAACTAGGAACCGTTTTCATGAATGTACCGTCAGGCTTGATCCATTGTTGACTTACTTTTCTACCATCGATGAAAACTTTGAGTTGATAATCTTCAAAGGAAATCAGCTTACTGCCTTGTTCCAATTGAAAATCAGGGACTGCCATTTCTTTCAATTCTTCTACCGATACATTATATTTTTTAGCACCTTCTAAAAGGTATTTATCAATCGTTTTTCTGACGTTGTTTTGTCGAACTTTGAGCTTCAATCGCGACAAGGCACCCAAGCCATCTTTACCGCGCATATTACCCAACACAAAAACACAAGCATTTCCAATGGAGGCAGCAGCGGGACCTTTTCCTGGAATCTTGGTATAAGCTTTCTCGCACAATTTGGTAAGGATATTAATCGTCTCTTTATCTGAAAAGCGATCCATCGTCCATACGATCCCTTTGATGAATTGCTGGCTAAGTGTTGAAAGGTATACGGATTCTACGTAGCTGTGCGTTCGACCGCCACTATTGTAGGTATGCGTAACGGAAGAAGGATTATGATGAAGTGGCGTTTTTAAAAGTTCTTGGGCAATCTTTCTATAGGCATCAAGTCCAATTTGATCTTGTAGTTTTTGGATAGCCGTGCTAAATTTCTTTGCTGGTTTACCACCAGAGGCATCGGAGGCTAAATAAAATATTTCATAAAAGCTACTATGATCTTTTGTAATACCAGCGGTGATTTCATTGATGGCGTCACCAATGTCTTCGGATTTTAGTTGGAAGGGAAGAATGGTATCTCCCATGTTCAGCAAGCTTTTCAATTTCTTAGCGGCTTTGATCATATCGCTACCATAGTAGTAATCATTGGAAGACTTACTAAAGGCAGGCCAATCTAGCATTTCTTTGATGAAAGATACGAGCGTTTCGGAAGGCTCATTTTTTTTTAAATAATATTCAATCTGTTTGATCGCATAATTAACTGGAAACTTGTTGAACGTGAAGTAAAAGTTTTCCTTTTCAACGATTTGGTCAATACAGTTTTTGAAACCTTTAATGAGGGTGATCCATTCGGTTTCGGTATAGTTTAACTTTTTGCGCAATATGCCACCTTGTACAATGGGAGCTAAATCCATGGTGTTAACGACCAAACTATACTTCTGTTCATTAGATTGGTTTTGCAACTTTACTTGTTGATGTGCAAGTTCAAGAATAAGGTTATTAAATTCAATTACTAATTCCTTTTGCTCGGCTGCGGGCAGTTTTTTGACTTCTTCGTAAGCTTCGATTCCACTTAGGTCATTTGGGCTGTAAGCGTAAGTGATACTTTTTTGAATTCCCCGTAGGATTACTTTGGGTTTGTGGTGCATGAGTCTTTACTTTTTTGTTTTAAAACAACTCTTTTTAGAAAAACAACTTCATTAAATACCATTTAACCTCCCACCAAAGGAGTTAATTTGATAAAAGAGACTTGTGTTGAATCGTCGACTAAGAATTTTTCGGCTAGTTCTTCCACCTGCTCATCATCTACTAAAATGAAAAAGCCATTTTTTTGGAAGGCTTCCAGTGCGATATATAATTGTTTCTCTACATCCAATTTCAACTTAGTTTTTTTGTTTAACCGTTTTTCTAAATCGGTAGGCAGTACTAATCCTTGGTGGTAACTGTTGACATCTTCTTCGTAGCGCTTAATTTCTGCTTTGATGCGTGTCTCGATTAGTTCTTGCACGGAAATATATTCTTTATCAAATGCTAAAGAGATTTTGTTGAGGATATCTCCCGCGGCGGATTCATCGGTAATTGTGAGTGTTTTCATTTGCTATAATCTTTAGTTTTAAACAACTTTTTAAAATGCCTTTGAAAAAATGGCTTATTCAATTTGTCCATGGCAAAGAAACAAAAATCAAGCCTTAAGGACAATTCTGAAAGTGTTAATTTTTTATTTATCAAAGCAGAAAAAAAATAGCGCACACCGCAGAGTCGAATCGTTCGGCTCCTCCTTAAAAGACAGTTTGTCAGAAAGAAGTTTAAAAGAGCTTATAACTTAGGCACCTTGCATCGGCGTACAGATTTCAATTAAAAAACCATTACAATCTCTTAAATAAGCGACTTGTTGTCCCCAAGGTTTAGTACGTAGCGGTTCGACTTCAATCGCGCCAAATTTTTTGGCTTGAGCAATAATAGCGGCAGGCTGTTCGGTGGTAAAGCCCAATTCGATACCGAAAGGTTTTTGCTGGAGATCGCTGTGGATAAATCCTGCTTTCAAATTAGAATGAGCAAGTTCGAGGGAAGCGAAAGCGATGGTCGTTGTGCCAGTATGAATTTCTCCGTAGTCGGCTTCGGGAGTCATGAATTTTCGTTCAAAGCCGAAGGCATTTTCGTAGAAGGTAATTGTTTCGGCGACTTGCGCTACGTATAGAATGGTATAAGCGTATTGTATCATGTTAATTTTTTTAAAACAATTTCTGTATAAAATCTACCGCAAAGATGAGGATTGTGAGAAAATATCTTGTGTAAAAAAGCGACTTTCTGTTACAATAAAGGAGTACTAGATTTACTACTAATTTTTTATTGATCTTAGTTGAGAAGGATATTTTCCTGTAAAGGTATAGCACTCTTTCGCGAGATGTGCATGATCGTAGTAGCCATTTTGGTAGGCAATTTCGGAAATGCTTTTTTGAGGTTGACTTTGAATTACCTTGAATACTTTTTTGAAGCGGCTAACACGCTGAAAGCTTTTCATACTAATGCCAACTTTATTTTTGAATCGACGTTCTAATTGCCGCAAGCTAATACAATGACGTTTTGCAACCAGTTGTAAAGAAAGATTTGTAGATGTCTGAAGGGTATTTACTACAGCTAGGACCGGCAAGTCTTGCTCTTGTTGAGTACTGTGAATTAGTCTGCTTAATTTATGCTCAAGAAAATCTAATTGAGTTGAAAGTTTTTTCTTCGTGGCAATTTGTTCTAGAAAGTTGGTACTAAACGTTGGAAAAATGTCACTTGCAAGTAGCGTTTTATTTTTTGTTTCCTGCATAGGAATTTGCGTTAATTGACCTAATTGTCCTGCTTTGAATCGGATGCCCAAGAGTTTCGTGTTGCTAGGGAAATGAGTATCAGAAAACTGAGTCATGATGCCGGAAAGTGCTATTTCAGAAGCCGGAATTTTATTCGTTTTATCTCCTAAATTGATAATCAGATCCGCACAAGCATCGGGAAAGATGCGATGTGTTGTAGGTGCAGCTACTTGGGAAAAAAACCAGTAGGTGTCTATAATATGACTTAAGTTTTTTGAAGCTGGAATTTCGTGATAAGACATAAATGGTGCACTCGTAAAGTATTTAAATTAGCTAACAGATTGATTGAAAAAGATATTAGTGTTACTAGAAAGGAGCAAAAATAATTGCATTGCTTTCCTAGGTTTCCATCAAAGCCCTGAAATAACTTCCTCCAAAGTAACAAAGTTGTTTGGTATTAAGCTAACAACTTCAATAATTTTTTTGAGCAATTCTAAGTTTTGAGCAACTTCTAAACTTAATAATAATCAGTGATCAACTTCTAATGAATTAATAGCTAGGCTACCATTTTGTCAAGCTTTTATCTTCTGCTCTCAACGTAGTTTTAAATAAATTTCTATTACAATGTATTGGTGCTAAAAGTAAGGGCATAAAATCCTTTTAATATTGTTTTTTAATTCTAAAAGCAGTTGAGAAAGGCTCTGCCTTCACGCAAGTAAGTAGTGTTTTTTGTCTCTGTCAGCAGATAGGTTGAAGTTCTTTTTGGACTTCGTAGCACCGTTACGAAGGATAAAAAAGCTGAGAAGTTGGACAAAAGATCAATTCGTAAACATTGTTGAAGTTTTTTTAATAAATGATTCCTATTAAATGTGTTTTTAGGAAGTCACGGAAAGGGGATAATTGGATTTTTATTAAAAATAAAATAATATATATTAAAGACATAAGTTAAAATTCAATGCTTTACAGACTGTACATTTTTAAGTAATTATGTTGTAAATCGTTGAATCTATTTTCGCTCAAAGCTAAGTTATTTATCGACTCATGCACCAAACAAATATTCAATTTAAACACAAAGGAATCAGCCCAGGAGAGGGATGTATTGACCGAGAACGGCAGCTACAAATCATTAATGATTTTGCGATGAGCTTGCTGAAGAAAACTACTATTAATGATATTGTTTGGTTAATGGCCAAAAGTGTTATTGGTAAAATGGGGTTTATTGATTGTGTCATTTATTTATTAGATGATAGTGGTACACAGCTGATTCAACGAGCTGCGCATGGAGTTAAAAATCCTATCCACGAAGAGATTTTAAACCCAATAGTGATTAAGCTTGGAGAAGGAATAGTGGGGGCGGTTGCCAAAACTGGGATTCCCGAAATCGTAGGGAATACACACCAAGATGACCGTTATATCATTGATGATAGTATGCGGCTTTCAGAAATAGCAGTTCCCATTCTTTACGAAAATAAAGTGATTGGTGTGATCGATTCAGAACATCCCAGCGTGAACGCCTTCAATCAACAAGACCTTACGACTTTGACGACAATTGCAGCAATGAGTTCTACCAAAATTGTCCACGCAAAAGTTTTGCAAAAAATTCAAGATCGTAAAGAAAACTTGGAGCATGAGATAAAAATACGAACGGAGGAACTCAGGGAAACGATTTCGAGTCTCGAAAAATCTAATCAAGATTTAGAGAGTTTTGCCTACGCAGCTTCTCATGATATGCAAGAACCCTTGCGTACGGTAATTAGTTATCTTCAATTGTTGCGTCGCAACGAGGAGTCATTGAGTGATACTTCCTTAGAATTTTTGGAGTATGCTGTGGATGGTTCTAAGCGGATGAAAAAACTTTTGGATGGCTTATTAGAATACTCTCTCGTCAAAAGTTCAAATGATGTTTTTGAGCCCGTCAATTTGGAAGATATTTTGTTGATGGTAAAAGCTAACTTACGCCAAATGATTGTTGAAAATGGGGCCTCGCTTATTCACCAAGATTTACCAGTAGTTCTTGGAAACAGAACGCAAATTCATCAGCTATTTCAAAACCTGATCTCCAACGCGATTAAATTTCAACCGCCAAACCAAAAGCCTTTTATTGAAATTACTACAGTAGAAAAAGAATACTTTTATCAAATTACGGTGAGAGACAACGGCTTAGGGATTGCACCCGCTTTTCACACAAAAGTATTTGGCTTATTCAAGCGTTTAAATTCCATTAAGGGGTACAAAGGAAGTGGGATCGGTCTTTCTCTTTGCAAACAAATTGTAGAACACCATCAAGGAAATATTTCTTTGCAATCGAAGGAAGGAGAAGGCACTTCTTTTATTTTTACCTTACCAAAAGCTTAAAGCTTTCGAATTGTTTATATGGAAGTTGTTTTAAGATAGCTAGATAATTTATTTGTAAGCCATTGATTTACAATATTTTAGATAATTTTTTTTCCGTAGCGATGGCTACGAAAAAAAATGGAGCTTCCTCTTGAAAACCAAGCGTTTACAACTAATTTTAAACCCCATTTTAAAACAACTTCATGAAGAACAAGGCTAATTTTGTCTTGGTACTTAAGTAGTTTGCAGCATTAAATCAACTAATAACTTGAAAGTCTTTTAAGCTTCTACTTCGTTAAAAAGCCTCGCCAATGCTCCGGCATTGTCTGTGTTTTTTGCCTCGTTTAAGCTCAAAATTCTTTTCAACTTATTGTAAACTCAATTTCTGCGAACTACTTAATAATTTTTTGTCACGATGATTAGTTCTAAAAGACAAGATTTTCAAGGAGCAAACTATTCGTTTTTAGGACAAGTCAGTGTGTTAAGTTAAATGCTAGGGTAGGATAGTTCAAGGCTGTTGCACGATTATTGAAAAAGATATAAAAGTATTG
>JBGCFY010000141.1:0-55899 GCA_045110315.1 Saprospiraceae bacterium | reverse complement strand
AAAACGATTATTATTCTTTTTAAAATTCTGAAGTAAAATGAAAAGAAACTTCTGGGAAGTTCTCTTGTGCCATTCTCAGTGCCCAAGCCGACTCTGCAAGAAAAACAAGTTGACCATCCTTATCTTTGGCTAAGTCTCGTTTTCTACGACTGGTAAATGCTTTCAATTTTTCAGAATCATCGCAATGCACCCAACAAGCCTTGTGCAAACTAACTGGCTCGTAATCACAAGAAGCCCCGTATTCATTTTTGAGTCGATATTGAATCACATCAAATTGTAAGGCACCAACCGTTCCAATAATTTTACGGCCACTTATATCTTTGGTAAATAACTGTGCCACTCCTTCGTCCATCAATTGCTTCAAGCCTTTATCCAGTTGTTTGGACTTCATTGGATCTTTATTATTAACGTAACGAAATTGCTCCGGAGAGAAACTTGGAATTCCTTTAAAATTTAACGTCTCTCCTTCCGTCATCGAATCTCCAATTTTGAAATTACCTGAATCGTACAAACCGATAATATCTCCCGGGAAAGCCTCATCAACGACGGACTTTTTGGCGGCCATAAAAGCAGTTGGGTTAGAAAACTTCATTTTCTTTCCTTGCCGAACGTGCAAATAATTTGTGTTTCGTTCGAAGGTTCCAGAACAAATTCGTAAAAAGGCAATTCGGTCGCGGTGTTTAGGATCCATGTTGGCATGAATCTTAAAAACAAATCCAGAGAATTTTTCTTCGTCGGGTAATACACTGCGTTCTTCCGTAATCCGTGCCAATGGTGGTGGTGCAATTTCTACAAAGCAATCCAATAATTCTTTTACTCCAAAGTTGTTAATCGCACTTCCAAAAAAGACTGGTGAAATTTGTCCATCGAGATAATCTTTCACTTCGAATTCTGGATAAATTTCTGTAATCATTTCAACTTCCTCGCGTAATTCTATCGCCGCAGGACCTCCGATAATCGTGTCTAATTCTGGATTAGATAAGTCCGTAAATTCACGCGTTTCTTCTTTATTCTGTTTGCCGTGTGCGGTAAACAGACAAAGTTTTTGTTCGTATAAATTATATACCCCTTGAAAGCGTTGTCCCATCCCGATTGGCCAACTCAATGGACAAACATTAATTCCAAGCTTTTGCTCAACTTCGTCCAACAAGTCGAAGCCATCTTTTCCTTCTCGGTCAAGTTTATTAATAAAAACGATGATTGGCGTTTTCCGCATTCGACAAACCTCTACCAAACGCTCCGTTTGTGGCTCTACGCCTTTGGCAACGTCGATGACTACGATGACACTATCTACGGCAGTGAGTGTTCGAAAAGTATCTTCCGCAAAGTCTTTGTGACCTGGCGTATCTAGGATATTAATTTTTTTATCGCGATAATCGAAAGCCATGACCGAGGTCGCTACGGAAATTCCCCGTTGCCGTTCTATTTCCATAAAGTCGGACGTAGCGCTCCGCTTAATTTTATTTGATTTAACGGCGCCTGCGGTTTGGATTGCTCCTCCGAATAATAACAGCTTTTCCGTCAGTGTCGTTTTCCCCGCATCCGGGTGACTTACGATACCAAAAGTTCGCCGTTTTTGTATTTCTTTTAATAATGCCATGCTGGTGGAATAAATACTATTGTGCGGAGTAAATGCTTGAATATAAATTTACGACACCGTCTATTTCTATTTGCAGTCCAAGCTAGTACTCCGCCGTAAAAAAGAAGTACAAAGGTAATTATTTCGGTTAATATATGCCTAATTAATTATCAGAGATATCAAAGTGGGAAATGGGGGGAAACAGAGTGGAGTAAAGCTCAAATAACGTGAGAACTCTTTTTAACGGTAAGGTAAATACAATGTGTAAAAATGTGTAAAATAGTTAGGGCGCGAAACAGTCTATACCAAATACACTGGGAAGTAAAAGATAGGTAGGGAAGATTGGTCAAGTACGTTTTGTCTCTTTTTAAGTACTGTTTTTTTAAAACCAATCTTCCTTCCTATCCTACTAAACTGCTTAGAGACAAGATCACGTTCTTGGTTGTCGATGAATTGCTCCCCGCGTCACCTGCTTATTTTAGTTTTCGTACGTTTAAAGTCGTTTTGTTTTCTCAGCTGACAGCAGGCGACGAGGGAGCAATTTCAAAGATCAAATCATAGCTTTATGATATATTCAAGGTGTTTTTGTAAAAGTTGATGTTTCAATCAAGTTGTTTTGTGTTCCTTAATTGATAATGTAAAGATAACAAAAGCAATCAAATTAATTACATTTTATAACTTATTTGATTTCATTTATTTCAAACTTTAACATTTAACAGTATATTTTTGTATTTCTATTTCAAAATAAGCTTAAAAATTCCTTTCCCTTTTTATGGATACTTACAAAACCGTTTGTTTAAACCCTATTTACCATTTAATAGCAGAGCGATGGAAAGAGTCTAACTAAGGCAGGAGAAAAGAACGCTATGGAGTTGTTTAAAATACAATACAAACCATAAATAGTTGGGTATACTTTTACCGTTAATTTAGAGTAGGATTGCATGCCATTACCTTGAAAATCCAGAAGAGATAATATAAATTATATTTAATTATCTAAATTTACAACTTAAAATGTTTCTCTCTGATTCTTGCAGAAATCAAATTTGACTTTAGATTTTTACTTAAAACATGCTTTTAGGTAAAGGAGAAAACACGCGATCAATTGAGAAACTACTACTTATTTTTATACCTGACTTTCATAGTTTCCCTATGGAAACCCACCTACGCGCAACAGCATATTTTTGATGCACAGCTGCTTACGACTACCGACGGACTTGCCAATTTAGCGACTAGTTCCATTTTTAAGGATTCAAAGGGATTCATTTGGATAGGAACTAAGTATGGACTTAATCGATATGATGGGTACACCTTTAAATTATATACGAAAGCGAAAAATGGACTGAAACAGAATAAGAACATTTCGGATATTGTAGAAGATGAAAATGGAAATTTATGGTTATTATTTGGCTCAGAGAACAATTCTTCGTTTAACATTTTTAATCCAAAAACAGAAAAAGTAATTCCGCCGTCGTCTTATTTTAGCGAAGAAATGCCGTTTTTGAATAAAAACCTTCGTTCACTAAAAGTAATAGAAACGAGAAAACGAATTTGGATTAGTACGCAAGAAGGACAGCTGTTCTTATTTCAAGACGGGCACTTCAAAAATATATTTGAAAAAGAGGGTTTTCTGCCTAACGTTTTGACCACTGATGATCAAGCTAATATATGGATCGGTGGAGGGAATGAGATTTTTCGTATTAATTTATCTGGAGAAATACTTGAGACGATTGATGTAGTAGATGACGTTACAAAAATATGGGTTGGAAAAAAGGAGGAGTTATGGATTTTTACAAAAAAATGGACTCCAAATTCACCACTTAAAAGCTCGATTTGGTTAAAAAAGAAAGGTAGTACGAATTTAGAACCATTCGTATTGAGAAAAGATAATCAAATCGTTCCCTTCAATGATGTTGTTCGCGGAAAAAATGAATTGTGGTATGCTGATGTTGACAACCATTTTGAGCTATTTAATTCAGCGGGAGAACATTTGTTCGATTTTCATGACTTATTAGACGAAGGAAGCGCAACCGGGTTTATAGATTACATGGAAGCGAGTGGTAATATCTGGTTCACAACGCCCATCGGAGTAGTACAAACCAATGTGAAAGATAATCCTTTTACTTTAATTCATTCTCGAAAAGAAGCTTTATCTAGTTGCCGTGGAATTACGGAGGATGAAAATGGAAATATCTATTTTTTAAATCGTCATCTGTATCAATGGAAACCTTCCAATAAAGCGCTTAAAGAGTTTAATCATATTTACGGGGGATTGGCTTTGATCAATCACGAGCACTTGATTTGGGGAGGAATAAATAATATACAAAAAATTGGCTTCGAGCTAGATTTGAAAACCAATGAATCTCAAACTTATACGGCAATAAATTCTTATAATCCTTATACCTTGTTAGCGACGAGTCAGTCCGGCGTCTATTTCGTAGGACAAGAACAAGGGCTTATCCTTTTAGATCTCCATCAAAAAAAACTACTTCCTTTTGAAGGATACAATAATTTTGACCTGCTCGAAACATCCAGGGTTTACTTTTTATATAAAAATGAGCACGGGATATGGATAGCGACCAATAATGGTATTTTTTTAATGACAGAAGCGGCCGGTGTGCTCCGACATTTTAATAAAGAAAAAGGCGATTTGCCTTTTGATCCAATCAGACACATTCACGAAGATTCAACAGGTGTTTTTTGGTTAGCGACTCCAGGCGGTGGCATCATTCGCTGGCAACCATCCTTAGATAATGCTACGCCTTCAAAAAGCACTCAATTTACGACCGAAAACGGGCTTTCTGATAATCATACCTATGCGATATATAGCGATGGTTATGATAACCTTTGGATACCAAGTGACCAAGGGTTGATGAAAATGAATAAAACGGATCATCAGATAAAAACTTATACGGTAAAAGATGGATTACCGCATAATGAATTCAACTTAACCTCCCATTATCAAGCGAAAGACAGTAGTTTATATTTTGGTGGATTAGGCGGCTTAATCCATTTTCATCCTAAAGATTTTCTCAAAGAAACTCAGAGTAAAACGCAGCTTGTATTCACCAATTATAAGCTATTGGAAGGCGCTGCAAAAACACTAACGGATAAAACGAAGTTACTGATTCAATCCGATGAAATCATCTTCAAACCAAGCGATAAATTAATGGAGTTAAATTTTGCGCTGTTAGATTTTGATAATCCTGAAAATCATAATTATGCGTATAAAATTGAGGGGTACATGGACCAATGGATATACATCAATGAGAATTTTATCCGGATAACCGATTTACCTTATGGAGATTATCGCTTAAAAATCAAAGGAAAAAATCGTAGCAATAATTGGTCGAACCAAGAACTCTCCTTAAAAATTAAGGTTTTAAAACCATTTTATTTACAGCTGTGGTTCGTTTTAGCCTCTATTTTGGTCTTTTTGGGAGCGATTGTCGCAATTGTGCAAAGAAGAGAATACCTACTCATACAAGACCGCAAACGTCTTGAAATTGAAGTTCGAAAAAGAACCCGAAAAATTGAAAAAGACAAGACTGTCATTGAAATACAATCAGAAGCATTGAAAGAATTGGATAAAGCGAAAACACATTTCTTTTCCAATATTACTCATGAATTTCGAACACCGCTTACCTTAATCATCGGCCCTTTAGAACAGGTAATTACAGAGCAAAATACTTCCACTATTATTAAAAGGAGGTTAAATATGGTTTTAAGAAATGCCAAGCATATGTTGACCTTAATCAATCAATTGCTCGATTTGTCTAAAATCGAAGGAGGAAGAATGAAAGCAGAGGTAACGAGAGGAGATATTATAGCTTATACCGAAGAATTAATTAAGTCATTCGAGCCTTTGGCAGAATCAAAAGGGCAGCGATTAAGTTTTGTCAAAGGACAGCAAGACTGGGAAACGCATTTTGACAAAGAAAAATGGGATAAGATTTTATACAATTTACTGTCGAATGCGATCAAATTTACCGCAGCTAACCAAGCCATTCAATTGAGTTTAAGGAGAATAATGAAAGAAGAAACGGAGTTTATTCGATTAGATGTCAAAGACGCTGGAATGGGCATAGAAAAAGAACAGTTAACTCAAATATTCAATCGTTTTCATCAAGTCGATAGTGCCGCTACTCGCAAACAGGACGGTACAGGAATTGGATTGGCACTCGTAAAAGAATTGGTAGAATTGCAAGATGGCGAAATAGGCGTATCCAGTGAAATAGGAAAGGGGACAAGCTTTGAAATTTGCTTGCCCGTCTCAAAAGTGGAACAAAGTGTATCCTTAACAAAGCGCACAACCGAAATTCAGTATCCCATCCCGGTTTCGGTAAAAGAGAAAGAAACTTCTTCCATTGAATCCGGTTATTGTCAAAGAGAAAAGCTAGAATTACTCATTATAGAAGATAATGAAGAAATGAGGGAATATATTCGACATTGTATCGATGAATCTGAGTATAACATTACCGAAGCCTCAAATGGGCAGAAAGGAATCGACCTGGCTCAAAGCCTTATCCCTGACTTGATTATTTCAGATGTGATGATGCCTGAAAAAAATGGTTTTGAGGTGACAAAATCCGTCAGAGAAACCTTAAGTACTTCCCATATTCCGCTAATTTTATTAACCGCCAAGGCTTCTTTAGAAAGTCGATTAGAAGGATTGAAAAGAGGTGCTGATGCTTACTTGACCAAACCCTTCAGTCCACAAGAATTAAGTATTCGCATTCAAAAATTAATCGAGATTCGTCGCGTATTACAAAATCGCTATCAAAAGGATTTAGATACGGTCGAAGACGGAAGTTTCGAACAAGAAGATGAATTCATCATTAATGTAAAAGCATATATCCTCGAAAACATCGATAACCCAAACCTTAACGGCGACATCATTGGCAAAAACTTCATGATGAGTCGGGTCCAACTTTATCGAAAACTTAAAGCACTCACCAATCAATCCATCAGTGATTTAGTAAGAAGCATTCGACTACAGCGAGCTACGGAATTAATCAAAGCAGGAAAAATGAATATGTCTGAAATTGCTTATCAGACAGGATTTAATTCCTTAAGTAGCTTCTCTAACATTTTTAAAAAAGCATTTGGTAAGAGACCTTCTGAAATGTAACGATACATAAAATATTTGAAACAGGAGGAAAAATGAAATCGGGAAATATAGTGTTGATTTGCACTATGTTAGTAATACCCGTGGTACAGCTATAACATTCATTATTCGAATTTAATTATTCCTTTAGCATACGACAACAATCGAAGCACAATCAATAGAATTCAATTTCTACTGATAGAGGATGTTTTAAAATATTATCCGATCAGAAATAAAGTATTTGACAATGCTTTAAGTCACCCGTCAATTGTAACGGATAAATTCCGTCTTGATTCAATCGTAAGTTATTCGCAGTAAAACTTAATGCTCGAAGCTTGTTTTTAAAGGTATTAACCAATTCTCCCTAATGCAGTTTGACGCTACACCTTCTTTTTAAACAAAAAAAATGCATTTCCTTTTTAAAAAAAAATATACCAGCACAACACATACTATACAAAAGTACTACACAAAATTAATTTCTTTTTTAACTCAAATAAAACACTTTTACTATGTCAGAAAAAAATGCAAGCTCAAATGCAAGCACGCTACCCTTTGAGCTTCCAAAGCCCAATGTATTGATGATCATGGCAGATGAACTTCGCTTCCCTATTCATAAGGATGCAGGAGGGATGATCAAAGATCTGAAGAATATTATAGGCTTTCAAAATGTTGATGAAAATATAAAAATGCCTGTCGAAATTTCAGAAAAGGCGAAGCGATTATTTCCAGGGTTTATGCGACTACGCGAGAACGCTGTTTCCTTGCGAAACCATACGGTAGCGACTACTGCCTGTGTACCGAGTCGGGCAGCCCTATTTACCGGGCAATACGGCACAAAGAATACCGTCACTCAAACGGATGGTGTTTTTAAAGATGGCTCCGATCCACGATTTGGATGGCTCGATGAAAATGGGCTTCCAACACTCGGAGATTGGTTTAAAGCAAGTGATTATACAACGCACTATTTTGGGAAGTGTCACTTTGCTCATCCAGACAAACCAACACTAGCTGGTTTGGGTTTTGAAAATTGGGAATCCTCTTATCCAGAGCCGCACGGCACCTTGAGAAACAATCTGGGAATGTACAGAGACCCTGGGTTTACGGATTTGGTAACCACCTTTCTTCGACGCAAGGGCATGGCACTTGATTATGATCAGGAAGTCGGGATGATCGAACAAGATATGAGCCTCACCCCAAAAGCAAAGGAGGAGGCAATTCTTGAGATCAAAAAGAAGCCTTGGTTTGCAGTAGCTTCCTTTACTAATCCACACGATATCACTACTTGGCCAGTCCTTCCCGCTCAATCCGTGGGGGAAACTGATCCTTCGAAACCTAGTGCTGACTTGATCTACTCAGATCCTAATCTGGAACGCGAGCCCCTAGGAATTCCAGCCAAAGGTACGCGCAGCGCTCCTCCAATGGAAGGTACATGGACATTTGATATGAATCCTGGTGGCATCGATAAATCCTATGCAAGAATTCCCTCCACCTTAAATGAGGACCTAGGCGAAAAACCAGATTGTCAATATGATTATTCCGTCAAACTGGGCATTGCACTTGCAGCCAAAACAGGAGATCAGTTCAAAGCCAATAACTCTGGTAAACTGACTGGCTTGCCATTAGCTTTAGCCCCTAAGCCAGGAGTATGGTCTGCTGCGTACATCGAATATTATACCTATCTGCATCACGTCTTGGACCAACAGATCGACCGTGTACTCAAAACTTTAGACGACACCGGAATGCGGGACAATACCATTGTACTCTTTGTCCCTGACCACGGAGAATATGGCGGTTCTCACGGAATGATGCAACAGAAATGGCATACCGCTTATCAGGAAGCGATTCACGTTCCAGTCATCATCAGCATGCCAAATCAAAACGATACGATTAATAATATCCCTAAACAAATTAGAGCATTGACCAGTCATATCGACCTCGCCCCAACCCTACTTGGACTAATAGGTGTTAGAGAGAACGAACTACCAAAACTCAAAGCGCGAATCTATCAGGAAACGAAGAAGAAAGCACTTGATTTTGTAGGAGCTGACCTTAGTAGATTGATTATGGGAGAAGAAACCGTGATTCCAGATCAGTTTGCCACGGATGATTCCAGTCGAGACGCCATTTTATTTACCACATCAGATATGATCACCGAGCCTTTTGGATTGGACGGAGAACATCAGGGACTGAACAATGATTTTGAAATTTTCAAGAAGGCAGTAGATAGAAATATTACCAAGCACGATCTTGGTGATATGAAAGGAGGACCAGTGGCGCAACCTTCAGAGGTTCACTGTGTGCGCCAACGCAACAATGATGGAGACTGGAAACTCGTTCGATACCGCGATTACTATGATCCAGAAAACAGTAGCCTATTCCAATGGGAAATGTACAATTTGATGACTGATCCAACGGAGAGCTTGAATCTACTTAGTTACAAAGCGAATGATCCTTTTGTGGCAAATGAATCTGCCATAGATCATAAGTTAAATGCATTTGAAGCTGACCAGATTGTTGATCAGGCTCAAAAACTTGACCAACGCTTACAGCAGTTGATCGAAAATATGACGTAACTAGACAAAACGTTTTACCAGGGAGTTGAGATTCAAAGTGATCTCAACTCTCTTTTTTATTTAAAAATGATCCAGTCTGTTGTTCTTAATGGTGAGGTTGTTTATTTACTACTTTTTAAGATGCATTTACTAAAATATCTGCTAAAATGTAACAACACGTAAAACATTTGAAACAGGAGAAAAGCCAATATTTAAAACCCTTCCTAATTTTACATTATTAATAATGTTGTCTTAGGTACTTATGCTTCAAAATGCTTTAAAGTTATGATTACATCACATCAAAAACAGGCAGAAAAGATTCAATCCATTCTTCTGGAAAATTTCAACATTGAAGCAGAACAGTTTGATTGGGAAAAGCCATTGGAAGAACTGGATAAACAATTCAAAGTGTTGGGCAATTTAGTCTTTTTGGAACAATTGATACAAAAAGAGTTTAACAAGGATATTCTTTTATTAGAAAACATTACCACTTCTTTCCATACGCCAAAAGATGTATTACAACTGATAATCAATAATTTATGAATATACATTTAACCAATGAAACAGAAGAGCAAATTGTTGAAACAGGAGAAAAAGAGACCTATGAAAATATGTTGTTGATTTGCAGTCTAATTAATTATTCAATATAGCCCCCATAGTTAAGTACCAATACAAATTCAATTTTGTCTTAGGGCTTATACAATTTCTACCAAGAAACCCAATCCTTGAATAATAGGAACATCCAAAAAACAGAATACCCAAATTACAAGCAGATTGTAGTAGCGACTTTCTATTCAGTACCCTAGATAGGAGATATAGCATATCTAAACATTGCCACCTTAAATAACTGGAACAAGGCGATACTTTTTTGCGATGCCTTCTTCTTTGAAAAAAAAAATTAAAGTCATTTTCTGGCTTCCATTTTACACCTAAACAAATAAACAACTATGTTACTTGAAAAGCAACAAATCAATAATTTGTCTTTTACTGCTCAGGATAGAGCTGAATATAAAAAAAAGGGAATTTCGCTTGTAGAAAAAATATTCCCGATTAGCACCATCCAAAAAATACAAGCATCTGTAGAAGTCAACTTTAAGCCGGAGGACCAACCAGAAGGCGTTATCGAAGAGTTCGATCGATTTTCCTATGATTTTGCCAATCGAGATCAACTCTTTAGAGAATTGGCGCAAGTGATTGTGAAGCCACTGCAAGACTTAACCGGAGATGAATTGGTCGTCACACAAATAGCCATCTTAGAATTGGAAGTAGGGAAAAGTAAAGGCTTTAATTGGCATTTCGATACTTACAGTTTTGGTTTTATTGACATAGACGCTCCAGGACATACGTTATGGGTTCCCTTGAACAAGATTGATATCAATCACCAACGCGGAGGTATGCGCTGGGTACATCAAAATGATTTTGATGGAAAAGGACGCTTAAAACAATGGGAACACTACCAATTAGCAGATAAAGCACTCAAAGTACCCGGCGGCGCATATATGAAGCCTAAGTTTAGTCAGTATTTAGATGCTTATTGGACCGGAGAATTTGATAGAGTCATGCTCGATGATTTACAACAAGAGTGCAATGTCGGGATTGGAGATGCTTTAGTCTTTAACCGCCACACTTGGCACAAAAGCCAACCGATGTTACCCAACGGTCCACAAAAAAAACGAACCGCTATTACTTTCAGAGTAGTTGGTAAAGATTCCATCATTAATAAAACACTTTTTGAGAAAACAATGGAGCGCATGAGACTCGAAGGCAGTGTTCCTGCGAAGTCTTTCGGTCATCAATTAGCTGGATTCAAAGATGGTGACACGATCAGAGATGCAATCAATTCAGGTGTTTCTTTTTAGGATTATCCATTCAAAGAATTTTATTGTTACCTGACAAATATTTATTGAGTCATTCCTTAGAAGTCAATACGCGCTTTAAGGAATGACTGAATACAATTGTGATAACTATTCTATTAAACCAAGGCACAAAACTATAGCATATTAATCGTCGCTATAGATGATTTCCCCAAAAACGAAATGTTCTAAACGAACACCATCTTTTTATCAAAATATTCCTGCTCAACCTATTGTGAAATAGATCGATTAGCCGCTCTTATATCTTTTACGAACCTTCAGGAGAAACAAGCTATTCCTTTTTGGATTACTACAGCTGCTTCTTCTCTAAATAAATTTACTGATGAAAATAGCTTTTTTTGATTCTGGTATTGGTGGGCTGACTGTAATGGCAGAAGCCCTTCGCCTCTTCCCGAATGAGGACTACCTTTATTTTTCAGATGCTCTTTATGCTCCTTATGGAAGCCGCTCTCCGCGAGAAGTAAAAGCTTTAATTATAGATGCGGTTGACTTTTTAGCTAGCAAAAACATTGATATCCTAGTGATTGCTTGCCATACCGCCTCCAGACTCATGGCAACCAAATTACGAAGTCGTAATTACCCTTTCAAAATTATTGAAATGCAAGCGGGAATAGCTGGTCCGACTTACTTAAATAGAAACAAAAAAAACCTGATTTGCGCAACGGACCTGAGTAGGAAAATATGGAAAGAACAATTGAGTCCTACCAACATAAAGGCAGATTATTTATCTCTTCAGGAATTAGTTGTTTTCGCTGAAAATTTCGAATTTGATTCCGCTGAACTCTTCGAATATTTATTTTTGAAATTCGCTACTATCAACTGGGATCATTACCATTCCGTAGTTTTAGGTTGTACCCATTTTCCATTTTTTAAAAATCAACTTCAATCCATACTACCCAAGTCTGTTCAAGTTATTGACGGGAGCCTCGCTACTGCAAAGAAAATAGGAAAGTATATTCAGCCGACTCCGCCACTAAGCACAAATGCGATGGAATGTTTTATTTCAAAAACATCCGTAGATACCGCTATGATATTAAAATATTTAGAGGTTTTGGAGCACAGTTATCAACCAGTCAGTCATAGTTCCTATTGAAAAAATAGCAGTCAGAAGTTGTTGAAAATCAAGTTTTAAATCAAAGAACAAAACCATGATAAAAACATTAAAATCCCCCACGGCGGTTTCTTCAAAGAAACTGAATAGCATAAAAAATAAAGTAGCAGAAATAGTAAGTTACTTTACTCACGAAGATCCTCAACAAGGCGCACGACTGTATTTTGAAATGCGGATCGGAGTAATGCTATCTCCATTTTCGAATTTATTTTATGCGATCCAAGAGACAGCAATAGCTCCTAAGAAAATAAACAGCCAGATAAAATCTTACCTGACGGAAAATCCATCCTTGTTTTTAGATGATTTTTTTCGGATGTTACAGGAAACTTGTCCTGATCAAACTAAGGAGCTAGATACTTTTTCCAGACAAATTACCCACTTCTCTATGCTGATCCGGGAATTTACTTACCTGTATGGAACACAGCAAGATCATGATCATGAATTTGGAGACTATCCCTATCGAACGAATATGGATAATTTTTATGAAAAAGGAAATATAATCGCTGCAAATTTATTACACTTTCTAGCTACTCAAGAATTTGCTAATACACGAGAAGATTTTGAAAAGCTAGCAGATTTTTATATCCGAAAAACCATTTTTAAAGATTATAAATTATCCAAAAATACCGAAACTCTCAGGGAGCAAATACATCGACATAGCCAAAAATATACGTTAGTTAAAAATAAAATAAAAGACTTAGCGCACATAGCTACAGCGGCTGTCCCATTGCTAAACAACTTACTGCAAAGCAATAGCAATCCCTATTCACTTAAACAAGAACTTAGAGATTATTATCAGATAGCGCCTGAATCGAAGCATTCTGATGCAGGAGAAGTTAGGCAAATGCTAAAGAAAGCCCAACAACGTCAAATTGGCTTTGAATTAGAATTTAACTCTGGTTTCAATGCCCGTAAACTAGAAGGGTTAGCCAAGCGATATCAAGCGCTACTCGGCTGGAAAAACCTCTACACCGTTCAGGATAAAAACATGTATGATTCCGATAGTGATGGCTTGCTTTTTTATGATGCGACCTTACCGCAAAGACGAGATACTCAAGGCAACACGATTGGATGTTCTTTAGAGTATTCCGCCCCTCCTTTCACGTTTCATGAGGATGGAGATAAATACACCGCTTTTTTAAATATGATTAAAGCAGAAGAAGGCGCGGCATTGTATTCGAACTCTGAAACGCATCAACATATTTATGCCCAAGATATTGATCTTGCTGGTATGAAGAGACTTGTTTTGAGGCGTGCTTGGCTAGACCAGCCAATCTTAGAAGCTTTTCATGTTCCTGAAAAACAAAAGGACTTCAACCGATCTGCTTGTGACTTGTTAATGAATATTTCTTCCTACACAACGGAAGAAGAGCGGATTAGGAATTATATTATTTTTGCGGGGATGATAAACACTGCTCAAGATAAACCTATGCTCCGGCAGCGAGCTAATCGAGGAAATTGTAAATATAATTCTCTAAATCTCGTCCCCGGAAAAACGGTAGAATTTAGAGGAATGCAAGGAACCTTTAGTAAAGATTTTCTTGAATATTATTTAAAATTTAATCTCTTCTTCGTCGAATCGGCGATACAGAACTCGCCAGTACATTTTCTGCCACAAGGTCTTCGACGAGCACTCCAGCTGCGATTAGAAGATCCATCAGCTAGACTTCCTTCAAAATCCGTTAATTACCACCGAGAAGCATTTGATCCTACTAAACATTTACAGTCAGATCAAAAACAACAGTTGTTAAATGCTGATAAACATGTTATCCCAGAACGAATTAAGTTTGGTGCTAAAGTTCCAGCTAATCCGCTGCACATCGGTACTCATCAAGCAATTTTTGATATTCATCATCAGCTTCAAAAATAGAAGATATTTAAAAGACAAAAGCAGCACAGGATAAACCACAATTTGGTGCCGCACAGGATTATTCTTTAGCCACTTTGTACAAGTCAAAACGATACGGATACAAAGCGGAAGCTTTTTGAATGACTTGTGGTTCAAACTGCACTTTAAGTTGATCCGTTTCATGAAGGCTGTCGTCAAATAAATTAATCTGGTAATTCCCAGAGATCAAATGACTAAATTTTATGCCGACCAAGCGGATGAGTTGTCGACGTTGATAAAGCTGTATGAAAAGAGACAAAGCTTGCTCCGTCAAATTTTTATCATTCGCGGTGTAGGGAATACGGAGCTGCTTGGTCTGTGTATTAAAATCAGCGTACCGTATTTTGAGCGTTAGGCAAGCCGTTACTTTTTCTGCTTGTCGCAAAGAGAATGCAAGGCGACTCACCATGTCGATTAAGGCCGCTTTCAGGGAAACAAAGTCAATCGTATTCTCCTCGAAAGTATGCTCGGTTGAAATAGACTTGCGTTCGTTGTAAGCGACAACAGGACGGTTATCAATTGCGTTCGCTTTTTTCCAAAGTGTAATTCCTTTTTGACCAAATTCTCGTTCGAGCAAAGACATCGGAATTTCACTCAAGACCTTGATCGTCTCTACCCCCATCAAACTCAGTCGCTTGCTTGTTTGCTGACCGACGTTAGGTAACTTATCGACCGCCAATGGATTAATAAAACCCTGTTCTTCTCCGCTAGGAATTTCTATCAAACCATTCGGCTTCGCTTCTCCCGTCCCCATTTTGGCAATGAGTTTATTAATGGAAAGTCCGAAAGAAACAGGCAAGTCAAAAGTTTTTTTAATTTTTTGCTGTAAAGCAATAGACCATTTCAGACAGCCGATGTATTTATCTATACCACTGAGGTCTAGATAAAATTCGTCGATCCCAGCTTTTTCAAAAACGGGTGCTTCTGCGGCAAGCATTTCCGTAATCATCCCCGAATACTTGGCATATAAATCCATGTTTCCTTTGACAACTAAAACTTCTGGACACAAATGTTTAGCCATTTTGATTGGCATCGCAGCGTGAATGCCAAAAGTACTAGCTTCGAGATTACAAGACACCACGACTCCCCTTTCGCTCGTCCCTCCAATAATTAGCGGTTTACCTTTCATAGAGCTGTTTTGTAAGCATTCGACCGAAGCAAAAAAAGCGTCGAAGTCGATATGCAAGATCGCTCTATCGTACATTTTGTTTAATTTTCTCAGTATATTTTAAAACAATTTGTTTCAAAAGTAAGCGCTTTTTCTTTCCAATGCAAGTGATTCTTCTTTTTTTTTACAAAAATTTGTTTGTTTTTTGCTTTTCGCAATAATTTAAAATAAGCCTAAAGAGTAAGCCTAAAATAGGAATACAACAATTCATTTTCAAAATGGTAATATTCCTTCCCATTTTTAAAAACATCCCTCTGTAGAATTACGAATAGCATACTATTTAGTTAAAACTATAGCAGTAGTGACAATTCAACTATACAATATTTTGTCATTTAAGTATTTTTACTTATTTTAAGTAGACACTAATTAATTTTAAAAGAATAATATTCCGCTAAACAAACTTAAAGCCATTTATTAACTAAGTCAAACCACTCCCCATCCATGAGTTATGCCACCAAAAACATCAGAAACGTCACTTTGCTCGGACATTCTAGTTCTGGAAAAACCACACTCGCAGAAGCGATGTTATTTGAAGCAAAAGCAATTACTAGATTAGGTACAATAAGTGACAAAACTACAACTTCAGACTTTACTAATATTGAACAAGAGCGTGGGAACTCCATTTTCAGCACCTTGCTGCACGCAAAATGGAAAAATTCAAAAATAAATATTATTGACACACCGGGACTTGATGATTTTGTGGGCGAAGTTGTCTCTTCTTTAAAAGTAGCTGATACCGCTTTGATGATGTTGAATGCAAAAAGTGGCGTAGAAGTAGGAACGGAATTAATCTGGGAATACATTGAAAAATTCAATACGCCTACCTTATTTGTGATTAACCATTTGGATAATGATAAAGCAGATTTTGATACGACATTAGCACAAGCAAAACACCGTTTTGGAACAAAAGTTATCCCGGTGCAGTATCCAATTACGCAAGGTGTTGGTTTTAATAAAATTGTTGATGCCATACGGATGATTATGTATGTTTTTCCTGACGGTGGTGGCAAACCAGAAAAACATCCGATTCCCGCTTCAGAATTGGCGCGCGCACAAGAAATGCATAATACTTTGGTAGAAGCCGCTGCTGAAAACGACGAAACCCTTTTGGAGGTTTTCTTTGAACGAGGTTCGCTCAACGAAAGTGAACTAGCGAAAGGACTTACGATTGCATTGGCGAACCAAGAGATTTATCCCGTTTTCTGCTGTTCGGCTTCCCGCAATATGGGTAGTGGTAGAATCATGGGTTTCATCAATGATATCGCTCCCGCCCCAACGGATCGTCCCGCCGCAGAATTAGCCGATGGCAGCAAGTTGACTTGTGACCCTCAGGGAGATTCTGTCGCTTTTATTTTCAAAACGATGACCGAACCTCGTGTAGGCCGACTCTCCTATTTTAAGGTTTACGCCGGCACACTCCGCACAGGAACCGAACTCACCAATACGGACCATCGAAGCACCGAACGTATTAGCCAACTTTATGAAGCCAATGGTAAAAATAGGACGGCAGTGCAGGAGCTACAAGCGGGCGATATTGGCGTTACCGTCAAACTAAAAAATACCCACACCAACGAAACGCTTGCGCTCAAAGGAGGAACACACAAAATTATGCCTATTCAGTTTCCTAGTGCTCGGATTCGAACCGCCGTTAAGCCACCGAGCAAGGCAGAAATGGAAAAATTGATCAAATGCTTACATCAAATCCAAGAGGAAGATCCAACGCTAATTGTAGAACAATCAAAAACCTTAAAACAAACGTTGCTCCACGGACAAGGTCAATTGCACCTCGATATTATCAAATACCGTATCGAAAAGGTCAACAATATTTTCATGGAATTCATTCAGCCCCGTATTGCTTATCGCGAAACCATTACGCAAGTTGCCAACGGAGCGTATCGACATAAAAAGCAAAGTGGTGGTGCTGGACAATTTGGAGAAGTACATCTACGCATTGAACCTTGGTACAAAGATATGGCAGCGCCCAGTGACCTAAATGTAAAAAAAGAAGAAATAGAAGAACTCGCTTGGGGTGGAAAACTAGTATTCAATTGGTGTGTCGTTGGTGGTTCTATTGATGCGAAATATGCGAATGCTATTAAGAAAGGAATCCTACAAAAAATGGAAGAAGGACCACTGACCGGTTCTTATTGCCGTGACATTCGCGTAAGCATTTACGATGGAAAAATGCATCCTGTCGATTCTAATGATATGGCTTTTATGATTGCGAGTGCCCAAGCCTTTAAAGAAAATTTTCAGCGCGCCAAACCCCAAATCATGGAACCCATTTACGAATTAGAAATCCTTTGTTCCGGCGATGTAATGGGAGACGTCATGGGAGATTTACAAACGCGGCGTGCCATCATTCAGGGGATTAGTGCCGACGGTCATTATCAGAAAATAAAAGCTAAAGTTCCTTTGGCTGAACTTTACAAGTATTCTTCTACCTTACGCTCCATCACTCAGGGGAGAGCAAAGTTCACCCGCAGTTTCATGGAATTCAGTGCCGTTCCACACGACATTCAAGCCAAGTTAATAAGCAACTATCAGCATCAATTCCAAGAAGCTTAAACCACGATTTGAAGTAACCAATACTACAATCGCCCGCCATTTAAAGAGACAGTTCGCCCATCGGACTGTCTCTTTTTGTGTGGTAAACCTACTTATGACTAAAGATCTGAAGAAATCAATCCGTCGCTTTACTTTGGAATAAGCACCAAATAAAGCCTACCCAAAAGATAAATAATACTATCTTTGCAGCCCCTAATATTTTTATTACATGCTTAAGCTCGGATTTGACGCTAAACGCCTCTTTCACAATTTTACTGGTCTCGGTAATTATAGCCGTACCTTAATAGAAAATCTACAGCAACAATTTCCGGAGTACGACTATCATTTATTCACTCCTAGAATCAAGCTCCACCGCGAAACCAATTACTTCCTACAAGAAAACTTATTCAAAACCCATACTGCGGGTCGGAGAAACGGAACGCTGTGGCGAAGTTGGGGTATTAATAAAGATATACAAGAGACAAAAGTTCAACTTTTTCATGGCTTGAGCCACGAGTTACCCATCAACCTTCAAAAGACGGATGTCAAAACAGTCGTAACCATTCATGACTTAATTTTTAAAATCTATCCCGAGAATTATGCTTTTTTAGATCGTAAAATCTACGATTCAAAGTTTCGCTACGCCTGCCAAAACGCCAACCGCATTATTGCCATTAGCAAGAGCACTAAAAATGATGTTGCCTCGCTCTACGATATTGATCCAGAAAAGATTAAAGTTATTTACCAAACTTGTCACCAACAATTCAAAGTAAAACTTAGTCCTCCCGACATCCAAACTACTTTGCAACGCTATCAATTGCCCGCACAATTTTTGTTGTCCGTTGGTTCTATCATTGAACGCAAGCAATTGTTGAGTATCGTGCAAGCCGTTGCTGCGCTGCCTAAGAGTTTGCAACTTCCTCTAGTCGTTATTGGTCAAGGAAAAGCCTATAAGAAAAAAGTACTCCAATACATTGCGAAACACAAATTGGAGTCTTTAGTTATTTTTCCTAAAGCAGTTGCTTACGTTGATCTTCCCGCAATTTATCAAGCCGCAGAAATGTTGGTGTACCCTTCTAAGTACGAAGGATTTGGGATTCCATTGATCGAAGCTTTATTTTCCAAAACGCCAGTCGTTACAACTAATTATTCTTCTTTGCCAGAAGCTGCCGGTCCTGGAGCTTTTTATGCGGACTCGTTTGATCACGAAGCCATCCAAGAAGGTATTGAAAAAGTATTGACGGATGAGGATTATCAGCAAGGACTCATTCACAAAGGACATCAGTACGTACAAGAAAATTTTAGTGCTAAGCAATTAAGCGTACAACTCTCCGATCTTTACCAAACAATGTTGAGGTAATCCTTATTCTTCCAATTCTAATCTTGCGGGTATAAGTACAGGTTTAAGATCTAAAACATTTTCTGCAAACTCAAAAGTTTTTGCTTTCACCCCAGCAATATCATTTGACCAAACAGGAGATGGAAGTACATGATTTCCAGCGTTACCAAAAGCATGTTTTACTTTAAGGTTGGCAGGTGTGCTTACTTGTTCAAACATTTCTAGCATCCGCGGAATGGAAACTACTTTATCCTGTTCTTCTTCATTCTTATAATAGTAGCCTAGAAAAAGAGGTTGTTTAATTTTACGAAAAGTAGCTTCTGTCATGGTTGCATTAATCAATGATTTCAGCGCGACAATTGCCTCGATTCGGTACTGACTCGTGATATATTGTTCGCTACCCGGAGGTAAATGTTTAACTTGGTAATATTCACTTCCCATCATATAGCTTAGAATTTCTTTTCCCCAAGGTCCGGTGAGCAAGGCTGAGGCGGGATCATAAAGATCAATATTAGGCGAATAACAAATCAACGCTTCTAATTCAGGATGAGCCGCAGCCAAGTAAAGCCCCAAAGTCCCTCCGGTAGAACAAGACATAACAATCACACGCTCTCCAATTTGTTTCCCAATTGCGATGGCTTCTTTTGCACTTTGCAACATATTTTCAGGCGTGAGTTTAAGCATGGCATCTTTTTGTGAAATACCATGCTCCGCTAAGCGCGATAAATATAAATTACAACCGTAGCGTTGCGCAAAGTCTCGATGTACCGGATCACCTTCCCCTAAACTTGCAGAAAAACCGTGGAGATAAACAATACTATAAGCTGTCTTTTCTTTTTGCTGAGGATTGTACCATTCGATGCGGGCTTGATTATCCGGTCGAATATTAGAAAACTGTAATTCGGATTGATTAATTTGTGCCTCTAGGGCTACCAAATCGGAAGGAACCGTTGGAAGTTTTGCGGCTAATTGAGGAACGGGAGCTTTGGGACCGAGAAAATAACCGAGAAGCAACAATCCTAAAAGCACTAAAATAAAAAAGCCAATTTTTTTGAGCATAGCAAATATATTGAATAGAGAAGAATTAGACGGTCAATCGAAAGAAAGAAGGTAATAATTAATCCCAAAATGCCCTAATCAATTCCTTAAAAAAAGAAGTCTGGTAGCAACTTAGTTACTACCAGACGACTATTTCCCTTACTATATAAAAAATTTACGATTGGCTTAACAGCTACGTAAAATAGTTTTACTTCGCGGCTTATCTAAGCGCAGTAACGGGAACGTTTAGTGCTGCAACACCATAACTTCTCTTGAATTTTCTTGTAAACATAATCCGTTGTTTTTAATTGTTATAAAATATACCGCAAAGATAAGGGCTTTTTAACTAAGGCGAAACTTTTTTAATAAAAAAAGACTAAAAAAAGAATAATATTTTTCAAAATGATCAAAATGTGGCATTTTTAAAAATTTAATTTTGTTTTTAAAAAAATAGCGCATTTAAAAATTTCAAAATCAGGTGCTTAGATTATTTTATTTCAAAGACAGCTAAAAAGCAAAATTTTATATAAAACAAGGGGCATTTTATTCGATTTTCAAGCTCAAAAAAGCACTTTTAGAGACAAAAAATAAAATAATTTGATATTTATTAAAAAAAATTGTGATAAGTTCCCGCTTTCGCACGATTTTTGTTTAAAAATAGAAAATGGCATACCTTAATTAAGCCGTAAACGATAAAACATTTATCCATGAGTACCAAAAGTCAATTTCGCTATTCTTTTTTCTTCTTGATCCTATTTGTTTGGGGAGTACCAACAAATGCACAATCTCTAGATGCTAAAAAGGAACTGGAAGAATTACAGTATTTTGAAAAGCAAGTCAATCTGATGAATCAAGCCTTCAACAATAAAGATCAGGCTTACCTCAATCGAATTCATGCTACGCTGAAGGACCTGATCAAAAAAGAAATCAAGCAGCAACAAGCTTTGGCGGATGCTGCTAAGAAAAAGATAGCTACTGGTTCTCCTGTTTTATTGCTTGATCAAATGACCGAACAAGAATACCTCGACCTTGACTTACCGAATCCATCCAAAGCAGAGCTTAGGCTAATTCGCTTTTTTGAACAAAAAAATATTTTACGAATTCTAGAACGAAACTCTTTCTCCTTGAGGCGAGAAAATTCGTATAAAGTAACATTAGCTCGAAAATCCATTTACCGTTTTATGGAATCCATGGGAAATGATATCCGCGAACTTGATCCTAAGTTACTCCCCGTAGAAACAAAAGTATAAGTAAGCTTGTACCTGCTGCCATTCAGTATTGCCTTGGTAGTTAGCGATCGTTTTTTTTTGTATTGCTCACCAATTTGAGTAAATTAAAGCACTCCTTTTATTTACGCCAACGCATGCAATCAAAATGAAAATTCACTTGTTATTACTTTGCTTTTTCCTTGGCTACGCTTGTCAAACGACTACCGATAAGAAAAAAGAACCGGTCGCCGAGCAATTTACGCCAACGGTGCCACAGTTTTCGCAAGATAGCATCAAAGCTATTTTTGCAAACTTGAAACTAACGGGAACCTTCGTGGTAAAATCCTTAGCTACGCAAGAAACAACGATTTACAACGAAGCGCGGGCAAGCACTCCCTTTCTACCTGCGTCCACTTTCAAAATTCCAAACTCCCTGATCGCACTCGAAAATCAGGCGGTCAAAGATGAAAAAGAAGTCATTCCTTGGGATGGAGAACGTCGAATCGTCGCACAATGGAATCAAGACCAAGATTTACGCTCCGCTTTAAAATATTCCTGCGTTTGGTTTTACCAAGAACTCGCTCGCCGCGTCGGTGAAGACCGGATGCGCAATCATTTAAAAGCAATGAATTATGGCAACGGCGATCTCTCCGCTGGCATTGATCGATTTTGGTTGACGGGCAACTTCCAAATTTCGGCAATGAAACAAATTGCCTTCCTCGAAAAATTTTATCAACAAGACTTTCCTTTTACGCCCCGCAATTACGACATCGTAAAGAATGCTTTACGCGTCGAACAAGGAACTGATTATAGTTTACACGCAAAAACAGGTTGGAGTGGTTCCAGCCTCGATCCACAAATTGCTTGGTATGTCGGTTATTTAAAACATCAAGAGCAAGTATATTTATTTGCCCTCAATTTTGTACCCACAAAAAACGAAGACCTTAAAGCGAGACAACTTATCACAAGACGCGTTTTTGAGTTGGCAGGTTTGATGTAGAAATTGTTTAACCTATATTTCATCCACTTCCTTTTCAAATCCCTTTCCTTCATTCTAATTGTCTCAACAACCATAAACTAATATTTCTCGTTAGCGAAGTCGAGCTTTCAATCTCCTGCTGTAAGGCAAGTTTTGCCGCACGATTAGACGGCGCTAAGGAAATTAATTTTTTGGTTAAAGAAATAATTTTCCCGTACTGTGCTTTGTGATAACCCAAAATTTCTTTGCGCTGTAGATAAACGCGCATACTATCCAACAAAGAATATAATGCGTCAAATTCTTTTAACTCATAATAAATTTTGAGCAAGGTCAATTTAGCTCCTAAATTCATCAAATGATCATTAGACTCGAAGGTAGCAAGTAAGCGCATCGCTTCGGCATATTGTTTTTGTTCGTAGCGCAACCCTGCCAGAGAATATTCAAAAACGGCCTGTCGCAATTTTTTGGGTAGTAGTTGTTTTTGTTCGTAAATAAAACTTTCCACCCATTCCAACTTCCCTAATTTAATCCCAAGCAACACAATATTATTAAAGGTAAAGCGAGACAGTTCTTCGCTTTTGATGAGATATTTATTTTCAATTCCCGTTTGGTACAAAGCAAACATTTCCGCTTCGTATTTTTGCTCACCAGCATTCAATTGCTTAATGCAAAAATTAATCGCCAGCAAATAGATATCGCGAGTTTCTGATTGTGGAAACTGATGTTGGTGCTGTGGAATGAGCGCCAGCAGTTTTTCAAAATGTACATCATCATCAAAAGCAATCGCTTGGTAACAGTGATAATAAATAGCAATCGCCGGATGGTTAAATAAATCAGGATGCGTTTCTAAAAAACTAAAAATTTCTTTTTGCATGCCAACGTCATACTCTTTTTTGAAAACCGTTTGGTGTGCCCACTGTAAACAAAACTGTTTCAACTTTTCCGCGAGGTAATACACATCAAACAAATCACTTAGTGCTTGCAAATTGTTTTCTGCTGAACGCACCTGACTTCCAATAAAATTGTAATGTGCTAATTCTAGATCGTACGCTTGCCGCAAATAATTTCCATTGCGAAAGACTTGCTTTTGCAATACCTTTTTTGAGTTGTCAATGGTTCTCGTAAATTTTTTATCTAATTTTATTTTCTGGAGGGCTTGTGCCAAGTGGAGTTTCATCGTAACCTCATTTTGACGAATGGCACGAATGGCTAAAAACTCTTCTAATAATTTGTAGAGATAACTACTCAGTAAATAAAAATCTCTTTCCATAAAATCCTTATTGGGATAAACCACCCGAAAAGCTACTGCTCGCTCATAAGTGGATTTCCCGGTTTCTTTTTCTTGAATTAAAAAATCCAATAGCCGAATCACATCCGTCCGTTGATTGAAAAACGGCGACTGCACAAATTGCTGAAACTGCTTGATTTCCCACTTCCCTAAGCGTTCAAAAATAATTAGTAGCTTGCTCTTTTTCATAAATATTACCCGTGATTTAAGCTTCCCCCTTCCCATAAAGTCATGATAATACAGCGCTTCAAGCGACCACACTATGGGAAAAAATGATTAACTGAGCGCACTTTCCTAGGAATTATCCTCCTATTTGTACTAAAAAATAGAAGTTCTATGGCGCCAAATCAGAAAACTAGCTCTAGTAAATTACACCAATTTACGTTTAAATACCACTTTAATCTTTAAAACTAGTGCTAGAATCAAAATATAATGTTCTTTCATACACTAGAATAAATTCGGATATTTAATTTATCGAAAGCAGTTATTGATTTATATCTGCTCGTAAAGGAGACAACAATACGATTCGCTCAAAACAGCTGAACACTTACGCTGTGTAAAAGTATAAAACAACAATTTCATGAAAACAAGATTTACGACGCTAGCCCTTTTTATTTGCTTAGCTGTTTTTAACGGTAAGGCTTACGGCAATGATTTAACCGCAGATTCGCTGCAACTAGTCAGTTTTTACAATGCCATGGATGGTCCGAATTGGAATACCACTTGGGATTTATCGCAACCCGTATCAACTTGGGAAGGCATCAATGTAAATAACAACTGCCAAGTTACTCACCTCATTCTTCCTTTTAATGGACTTACGGGAACGATTCCAGACTTGGATTTGCCCGCCATTTTAGAGTTTGAATTGAACACTGCTAAAATTACTGGACCTATTCCCGATTTCTCCGGTATGCCCAACTTGGTAGAACTCATCTTGGCAGCAACTTCGGATTCACCACCAAATGACATCCCCAATTTTTCCAATATCCCTGAGCTCAAAAGATTAACGATCAGAGGCTTCAAATCTTCTTCGATGATGCCTGACTTTATGAACCTAACAGAATTGCAATACCTCTATATATCTGGTTGCGAATTTCCTGGCAGTATGGCTAATATCAATCTTCCCGATTTGAAGTCCTTCTATTTCAATTACAACATTATTGATGGTCCAATTCCTAATTTCGATCTCCCCAACTTAGAAGAATTAAATCTCAAAAAGAGTGAACTTACAGGACCACTTCCTAATTTTGATCTCCCCAGTTTAGTTGAGATAGATATTTCTCAAAACAATCTTGAGGGTACCATTCCACTTTGGGATTTGGCGAATCTTGAAGAAATGGTTTTGGAGCAGAATAATTTAACGGGCGGTATTCCTGATTTCAATATGCCAAAATTGCGAACCTTAAGGTTACGTTCGAACCAGCTTGACGGCACAATTCCCGATTTTACGGGAGTACCGAATCTTCGTTACTTGGAAGCAAACGCCAATCAGCTAACGGGATCATTACCCAACTTCAGTAACGTGCCACTTTTATTTAGCATTCGTTTATTTTTTAATAACCTCTCTGGCCCTGTTCCCAATTTTTCAAATATTCCTCAGTTAGCAACTTTGAAAATCAGTCATAATAATTTCTCTGGCACCATCCCTAATTTTGAATACTTAGTCAATTTGTTTTCGATAGACATTGGCACAAATCAACTGACGGGAACCTTACCTAGTTTTGTTAATTCTCCCAATTTAATCAGTATTGATTTAAACTCTAATCTACTGACGGGAACCATTCCAAACTACCCTAATTTAGATGCCTTACGGCTCAACAATAACCAACTCACCGGAGAGATTCCAACGTTGGAAAATTGCCCTGACCTTAGAGTCCTTTTCCTGCATAGTAATCAACTCACTGGAGGCATTCCAAATTTCGATATGCCCAAACTGTACGATTGCTGGTTAAGTTACAATCAGTTATCAGGAGAAATTCCAGCATTCAATCTTCCTCTTTTAGAACGATTTTACGCTTTTAATAATCAACTCACTGGTTCCATTCCAAGTTTTATTAATTGCCCTTTACTGAATGCCCTGGGGCTTTCCGAAAATCAATTATCAGGTTGTTATGTTCCGAATTTATGCAATATTGGAACTACCTATTTTGATGAAAACCCAGGTTTACCAAACTCCGGTAACCAGCAAACTTTTTTCTACTATTGCATTGATAATGATAGCCAGTACGGCAAACCTTGCGATGATGGCAACCCTAATACTACCGGAGAAATCATTAATTTAGATTGTGAATGTGCTTCCGCCTCGCACCTCATTACTGGAAATGTATTTAATGATCTTAACGAAAATTGCCTTCTTGAAAACGATGATATCGGTCTAGAAAACTGGCTCATCAAATACGAAAATGCTTTTACCCGTTATGACAATACTGACAGTTTAGGAAACTACAATATCTACGTCAATGCGGGAAGTTACCAAGTAAGCTTGGTGCAAAAAAATATCTATTGGACACCTTGCCTACTCGATAGCGCACTTGTCCTAGACGATACTAACGATACCATTCGAATTGATTTCCCTTTACAAGTCGAATACAACTGTCCCTTAATGCAAGTGGATGTTGGCGCTCCTTTTATCCGACGTTGCTTCCCAAATACCTACACGGTAAGTTACTGCAACGAAGGTACCGTTTCCGAAAACAACGCCTACGTAGAAGTTACTTTCGATGAATTTACCACCGTCGATTCTAGCTCCGTTCCTTGGACGAGTCAGACCGGTAATACTTTCACCTTCCCCATTGGTTTTGTCGACATTGGTGATTGTGGCAATTTCCGAGTCCACACTACCTTAGATTGTGACGATACTTTCTTGGGACAAGCACACTGTGTAGAAGCACACATTTACCCTGACTCTATTTGCTTACCGCCCAATACACTTTGGGATGGCTCTACCATTATGGTTGACGGAAGCTGTGTAGGTGATTCCATCTTATTTTCAATCGAAAATACAGGTAACAATGATATGCAAGCGCCACTCAATTACATCGTCGTAGAAGATCAAATTATTCACCTCAACGGAACCTTCCAATTGGACAGCGGTGATACACAGCAATTTGCCGTTTCTGCTACGGGACAAACTTACCGCTTAGAAGCAGACCAAGCACCTTTTCATCCAACAAATGGAATGCCCTCGGTAACCATTGAAGCTTGTAGTGCAAACGGCGGTAACATCAGCTTAGGCTTTTTAGATATGTTTGCCAACAACGAGCAAGATCCTTTCCATACTGTTTTTTGTGGTGGTAGCATTGGTTCTTTTGATCCCAATGACAAGCGGGGCTTTCCTTTGGGACTCGGCGACGATCATATTATCTATCCAGATACCGATTTAGATTACCAGATTCGTTTTCAAAATACCGGAACGGATACTGCTTTTACCGTGATTATCCGAGATACGATTTCAACAGACTTGAACCTAGAGACTTTCCGTCCGGGGGCAAGTAGTCATGAATACGAATGGCAATTGTTTCCAGGCAACATGGTAGAATTTCGTTTTTACGATATCATGCTACCCGATAGCAATGTCAATGAAGTCGCTTCACACGGATTCATCAATTATAAAATTGAACAGCAAGCAGACAATTTACCAGGAACCGTGATTAACAATCAAGCGGCTATTTACTTTGATTTCAATGATCCTATTTTCACCAATATTACTACGCACCGCATTGAAGACAAACCAATGTTGCTAGATACCTTGTACAGCATTTATTGTACAAGTCCCATTTACAATACCGACACCGTAGCCTTGATACCTAGTAACCTGACCAGTTTTGAAATAGCAACGACGCATTTTGTCACCATTTTGGGAGAACAGCAGTCAACCATTGACACCATGATTACAGAAGGTACTTTGTTTAATGGCTTGCCTTATGCAAATGATACAAGTTTCACGATCGTTTATCAAGACATCAATGGTTGCGATAGTACCGTTACCATTAATTTAGACATCCTTACTGCATTAGACACCAAACCCGAGGCTATTACTAACTTGACGCTTGTACCAAATCCAGTACATGGCGACTTATACTTACAAATTCAGTTGAAGGAAAATACGACACTCGACCTACAGATTTTTAATCAACAAGGACAACAAGTGCAAGCCAGTCAAAACTTATCCTTACAAAAAGGACTGCAACGCGTTCCGGTCGATGTACGTCAATTAGCACCGGGTGTTTATTTTTTACAGTTGACAAGCGCACAAGCTCAATGGACAGAGAAGTTATTCATTTACTAAAAATAAAACCCTAGTTCTCTTTAATTATAAAAAGTTGTTTAAAGTCTGAAAGCTAGAACGACTATGATACAGTTACTCAACCCTGTTGATTAAAAATTGAATAACTGTCTAAGTACCCCAATCGCGTTGGTTCGCGGTGGGGTATTTTTTTTAAAAACAAAATGCAAGCCCTAAAGTAAAAAACGAGGCGATCTCTTCTTTATACCGATTAAAGCCCATTTCTTTGTTGTTTATTAGAGAAGTGATTTAGAAGTTGTTTTAAAAAAAAATTACTATGCGTGCGATTATCCTACTAGCTTCTAGCTTGTTGTTACTGTTGGGTTGCCAATCTGCCAAGTCTCCAGATATCCAGAAAACCCTAACCCAAGCCGTACAAGCTTTTGAGCAAGAAAACTACGAACAAGCCTTATTTTTAGCAGAAAAAGTATTAGCCAAAGATAGCCATCAGCCCGATGCTCTCATTCTAAAAGCGCAATGCAAGATTAAAGAAAAAGATCGCGCGACAGGATTACAGCTACTAGACCTGCTTTTACAAAAAAATCCAACGTACCACAAAGCTTTAGCTTACCGTTCGCTCCTCTTGGCGGAAGATAAAAAATTAGACGCCGCTTTAGTAGACATTGATGCAGCCTTAAAATTAGCACCCGATCAGCCCAATTACCAGTCCGAGAAAGGAATTATTTATCAGCAAATGGGACAGCACGAAAAAGCCATTCAAAGTTTTTCTGCCATCATCGAACAGCACCCAAAACACGAAAGCGCCTACTACTTTCGAGCCATCAACAAGAATAAGATGAAGGATAAAACGGGTGCCTTAGCCGATTTTGATCAAGCGATTCAACTCCATCGAGATGTTCCCGAAATGTATTCAAAGCGAGCTTTCTTGCAGATGGACCTCAATAACTACCCAGCAGCCATCCTAGATTTCAGTAAAGTAATTGTGCTTGCTCCCGAAGAAAATCAAAACAACCAAATCGCTATTGCTTTCAATAATCGAGGGTTTGCACGCTATAAAAATGAAGCATTTGGACAAGCTTTAGATGATATTAATTATAGTCTACAGCTCTTTCCCGAAAATGCGTATGCCTATAAAAATCGCGCATTGGCGCATCTCGCACAAGGTAAGAACAAGGAAGCCTGTCATGATTTAGTGTTGGCTTTGCAACATAAGTTTACAGCGCAGTACGGACAGGAAGTCGTTGAACTCAGAAAAAAACATTGTCGTTAGTCAACCGATTGCTTCACTACTTGTTATAGCTGAGTACTTGCCAAGATCTAAAACGACGATATATGCCCGAGTTACCAGAAGTCAATACTTTTCAGCAATACTTTGAAGAAAGTTCGCTAGACCAAAAAATTGTATCCGTTGAAGTTCACGACGGAAAAATTATTCGCAATATCGATCCTAGTAGTTTCATTGAAAAACTAACGGGCAGAACCTTTGTTGGTTCCTATCGCAGAGGGAAATACTTATTTGCGACGCTAGATAATAATACTCACCTCTTGCTACATTTTGGAATGACGGGAGACATTAAATATTATCAAGAGCTCGAAGAAAAGCCCAAGCATGAACGGTTTGTTCTTATTTTTGAAAATGGCTTTCGGCTAGGTTTTGACTGTCCGCGTAAGTTTGCTCGAATTTTATTTTTAGAAGATCTAGCGGGTTACCTCAATGAAGTTGGTTTAGGAGAGGACGCCTTACAAATTAGCGAAAAAGAATTTTTAGAAAAGATGGGACAGCGCAAATCGAGTATCAAAGGATTTTTACTTAACCAAAAGTTACTCGCCGGTGTGGGCAATTTATACGCAGATGAAATTTGTTACCAAACGCGCGTACATCCTGGCTCTACGGTAAAAGCCTTACCAAACAAACAGCGGAAAGCTATTTTCAAAGCGATGAGAGATATTTTACAAACGGCCATCAAGCGAACGGCTTATTACAAAGACTATCCTGAAAATTGGTTTTTTCAATGGCGCGTAGAAGGTCACCCTGCGCCAAACGGAAAAGGCGTTGTGAGTACGGAGAAAATTGCAGGCAGAACAACTTATTATTTTGAAGGCTGGCAAAAACTATATGCCTAAATAATAATAAGCCAACGAAGCTAATGATTACCCATGTAATCCACATTCTCTATTTTGAAAACATTTAGTTGGGTCAAAATATTTAGTTTCATTAGGTAATTGATGCGCTGCCAAATAAGCATCAATCTGATGATCCGACCAATAATAAAATGGACTTACTTTCAAAATACCTTCCTTACTAAAACTCAAAATATCTAAGGTATCTCTAAAAGCAGTTTGCCCACGACGTAAATTTGTAAACCATACATCCGGTTGCTGTTCGTCCAGTGCTCTCCGAAAAGGTTCTAATTTTACCTCTTCCGTAAATTTTTTGTGCTTGGGGTCAGCAGGCATGGGAATCCCTCCAAAACGGCTATCTCGCTGAGCAAGCGTTGATAAAGGTCGATATATCTTTAAATTCAATTTTAAATTTTGCTGCAAGCCTTTGGCATAATCGTGCGTATAAAAAGTATTGTAGCCCGTGTCGCACCAAATAACTGGAATTCGACGATCCACTTTGCTCATCAGATGAATCAGTGAAGCAGAACGAGGACCAAAGTTAGTTGTCAAAATGGGGCGTTTACCTAAGCTAATTGCCCACGAAGCAATCGCTCTTGGGGTTTTATTTCGTAATGCTTGGTTGAACTCAAAAATATTTTTTCTGGTAACTTTCATTAAAATTTTATTTTTCCCATTTTTGACTTTACGCTTCCAGTAGGTACGCTTTGGTCTTCGAGTGGTATTAAATTAAAACAATAAAACCCTATAGGGTTAGTAGGATATACGAGACAATCTATCTCCTTTTTACCAGAAACGCAAATATTAGTCTACTAAACTAGTAGACTAATAAAATGGAACCAAAACCTGATCCGTTGAAGATTTCAAACCAACCAAAACAAATAAAATATAAGTTAGGTAATAGTAGAGCTATGCAATATTAAAAATCAACAATCTACCCAATTAAAGTATATTATTTTTTTTCAAAAAACTCGTACAGTACAGAATATAGTTAAAATGCAAATTGAGTGGCGGATAGACATGCTCGTCACTAGTTAGCGCAATAGGACTCGTTTAGTTTACGAGTTGGAGGGTTGAGTGAAATCGGCTAGCGTACTATTTTCTAAAATAGCTAAAGTATTATCGCGTATTTGGATCATGAGTCGATGCACACCACAGGCATCTTCGTCGGGGCAATCACCACATTTTTCGTAGAAATTCAAACTAACACAAGGCACCATGGCTATTGGTCCTTCCAAGATTCTATAGACGGCGGCAATTGTTATATCATGAGGATCTTTCAGCAAATAGTACCCACCGCCTTTTCCTTTCTTCGACCCTAAAAAACCCGCCTTCCGCAAGGAAAGCAGAATGGATTCGAGGAATTTCTGAGAAATATTTTCTGTTTTGGCGATTGTTGAAATCTGAATTGGAGCATCCGTTTCTGCTTTAGCGAGCATAGCTAAGGCCTTGAGTCCATATTTAGTTTTCTTCGAAATCATAGTCGTAAATATAGTGCTTTTCCTGAAAGTTATTTTAAAATAGCCACTAAAACTAAGCCACTAATAAAAAACGAAGCTGCCTTCTATTGAGACAACCTCGTTTTCCATACCTTTTACTATTATTTAATCCTTTAAAACGCTATTTAAGGTAGTCTTTATTAACGTTAAGCTTGAGACTCATCTGCAGTTGTCTCTTCTACATCAATGATCGTTTCTGCTTTTTCCGTTTCAGCTTTGTTTCCTAAGTATTGTGGCAAATCCATTCCTGCCATGTTAAACAAATCATTCATCGGAGGTACTGCTTTATAAAGTCCTGAGATAAACTTAGAAGTTGAGTTGCCTTCACCATCTTTTTGATTTCCTCCTTCCCAGACGGTAACTTTATCAATTTTGATATTCTTGATGGCTTCTACTTGTGTTTTCACTAAGTCTTCTAATTTATCTGCGATCATCATCAAAACAGCGTCTCGCGAATTGCCTCCTGCAGCTTCAACAATTTTGCCGAAACCTGTAGCTTGCTTGCTCAATACTTCTAAAAGACCACGAGCTTCAGCTTCTTGCTTCAAGTAAATCGCATCTGCTTCTCCTTTTGCGATCCGACGATTTTGCTCTGCTTCTGCTTCCGCGTTAATTTCTATTTTCCGCTTTTCGATTTCGGCGTTGACGATAATATCTGCTTCTTTCGTAGCTAATTCTAATTTAGCTCTAGCCTCTTCAGCTTGTTGTTCTGCTAAATATGCTTCTTCCAAGGTTTTGGCAGACTGCGTTTTTTCAGCAGCGGTGGCCAAACGCAAAGCTTCTGCTTCCTTTACTTGTCGTTCTGCGTTAGACTTTGCGATTCTAATCAAAGATAAGTTTTCCCCATCCGTTGCGTTGGCCTGTGCTTTTGCCTCTCCTACTTTCGCTAAGGCGTCTGCTTCTGAAACCTCAATTCGTTGATCTTTTTTGGCGATTGCTTCTCCGATCGAACCATCTCTGTTCTTTTCGGCAACACTCATTTTCGCATCGTTAATTGCTTTGGCTGCAGCCTCTTTACCCAATGCTTCGATGTAGCCCGATTCATCTTGAATATCCGTAACGTTTACGTTGATCAGTAATAGACCAATTTTTTTCAATTCGGCACCTACATTCGTAGAAACGTTCGATAGAAACTTATCTCGATCAGAGTTAATTTCTTCGATATCCATTGTGGCTACGACCAATCGTAATTGTCCAAAAATAATATCCTTCGAGATATCTCGAATTTGATCCGAAGTTTTTCCAAGCAAACGTTCTGCGGCATTCTGCATGACTCCTTCTTGGTTAGAAACACCAACCGTAAATCGAGAAGGAACATTAACCCGAATATTTTGCTTACTCAAAGCACCTCGTAAATCGACGTCAATCGAAATCGGCGTTAAGTCCAAGTATTCATAATCTTGAATAACAGGCCAGACAAAGGAAGCACCACCCGCCAGACATTTAGCTGATGTTCCTCCCGTACGACCGTAGATCACTAGGATTCGATCGGAAGGACAACGTTTGTAGCGAGAAGCAAGCCATAAAGCCATGATCACGATTAAACCAAGAAGTGCTAGAAAAATAATTGCAAAGGGACCAGCCATAACTATTTAGTTTTTAGTTTTATAAAATGATTTTTCGTAAAATGAATTTAATACATTGTAACATAAATTTATTTGCTTTTTGAATATGTCTTTTCGCCTCACTCTTCGTCACGTCCTCAACTTGATAGCTATCGCTATCAGATTCCGGGCGTTTCTCGATTGACTCTAAAACTCATTATCCAAAATTTCAACTAACTTATGTTACCGTGTATTTAATGAAGTCAACTTGTTAAACAAGCCATCCTTCCAGATAAACAGTAACCCAGCATTATTCAATTACTTACCTTAGTCTGATAAGCTTAACCAAGGTAAATATTTTTTGGGAAGTGCTTTATATTTTTTGTTCTTTTAATCTACACACCACATAGCATTCCTGAGCGTAGCAGTGTACGCTTCCTAGGATAATAAGTACCAATACAATGTAATGACAATTCAATTTTGTCTTAGTACTTTCCTAATGCTGTATCTTTTTCGCGTTTCTAAACATCTGTTTCCCTAAAGAGTGTAGGGAGGAAAATATGCTAAAAATCTCTCACCGTATAATTTTCTTCCGGCTCTACTAGGAGTAGATTATCGTTGAGGACTTCAACGATCCGTACGGAAGATCCGGTAGGTAGTACGTCACCATCTGTGACCGCATCCATTTCTTTGAATACACCTTGTATTTTCAAATGAATTTTACCGTGACCATTTTTATTGGCAGGAACCGTGAGATAAACTTCTCCTACCTCAAATAATGCCCGACTGACGTCGATATTACCCGGTTGGCTCAGTTTGGAAAACATATAGATCATGTAGCCGACAATAAACATGGCTAAAAAACCAGCAAAGCTTGCGGATAAAAGTGCCATTAGGGTAGAACCTCCTGCATTAAGCACCAAAACCCCCGTCCAACCAAAAAAGGTAAAAAAGGCAATAATGCCGCGTACCGACAATAAGGAGAAACTAGGATCTAAGTTGTATTCCCCATCCATATCTGTATCGACGTCCAGATCCACGTCACCATCAAAGTCAAGCCCGATTAAGCTTAATACAAACTGAATAATGAACAAGACACTAAATACAATCGAAATTCCCCAGAATACCTGTTGTATACCACTTAGCGAGCTCCACCAATCTCCTGATAATATCATGGCTCTTGAGTTTTAATATTGAATGCATTGCTTGGCCATAGCAAGGAATGCGCGATTTTGTTATAAAACTTTGTAACTGCTTGAAGGTAATTCAATCACTTAGGAAGGCATTAGTGATTAGCAACTTAGCAAGATAATGCAGTTGCAAAAAACTTAATCTTAGGTTTGAAGTAAGATCATATTTAAATTTTCGCTACGCTGAAAATTCAAATTGTGCGCTATTGGTGACGAAGACAATTTAGGATGAAATCTTATTTTTCAACAATTGAACTCAGTGCTATTACTAGCAATTTGATCCGTTGCTTTTACCTTGGTTGTCTTTCAAGTAGTTATTGATCTAAATATAAAACATCTTATGAAAATAGCCACAAACTATCGACCAACGAACAGCTATTTTCGGCAAAGGGAAATACAAACTCTAATTATAAGTCGATTCTTCTCGACGGATGGTCAATGTACAAGGTATTACGTAAAACTTGATGAAAGGGAGATCCTTCAAAACCACTGGATTTTCCTTCAAAAAACGGAGGCTACTTCTTGCTAAGGTTAAAGTGTTTGAGTTGCTTATTTTACTCGTAGTGCTTGTTTTAAAATAGATTATGTAATTTGTCAAATAAGCTAATGCAATTCTTTTCTATTTGCTAAGCTATTCTGTACCTTTGTAGAGATAAGGTCGAAATTGCAGTCAAAAACGAAATGTAGTGCTGCAAATTCGAATTAATCAAACAACTTCTTAGTTTCAGGCGCATAAAATTTCTTTTCAACATGATGGATGTCAAACTTTTTTGTGGTGCTAATTCCGAATATTTAGCGGAGAAAATAGCCGACCACTACGGCTCTTATTTAGGCGATAAGTCGTTATTACGATTCAGTGACGGAGAAATGCAACCCGTCATTAACGAATCGGTAAGAGGCTGTTACGTTTTCTTTATTCAGTCTACCTTCTCCCCTTCCGATAATTTAATGGAATTGCTTTTGCTAATTGATACCGCAAAAAGAGCTTCTGCGGGATACATTACTGCGGTGATGCCTTATTTCGGATACGCGCGGCAAGATCGAAAAGATAAGCCTAGGGTTCCTATTTCTGCCAAGCTAATTGCTAATCTATTGCAGGCTGCTGGTGCAGACCGTGTCATGACCATGGATTTTCACGCCGATCAAATTCAAGGATTTTTTGATATTCCGGTGGATCACTTAAAAAGTGAAGCGATTTTCATCCCTTATTTGAAAAAACAAGATTTATCGAATGTTATTTTTGCCTCTCCCGATGTAGGTGGTGTGAAAAGAGCAAGAACTTACGCTAAATACTTCGAACGCAGTCTTGTGATTTGCGATAAGTATCGAAAACGAGCCAACGAAGTAGCTAGTATGACTTTGATTGGAGATGTAACCGGAGCAGATGTTATCTTGGTTGATGATTTAGCAGATACCGCAGGTACTCTTTGTCGAGCAGCAGATCTACTAGTTGAAAAAGGTGCGAAGAGTGTTCGTGCATTATGTACGCATCCTGTCCTTTCTGGAAAAGCTTACGAGAACATCGAAAAGTCCAGTTTACAAGAAATGGTCGTTTGTGATACGATTCCATTGACCAAAGAATCTTCCAAAATTCGGGTATTGCCAACGGCTAAGCTATTTGCACGAGCCATTCGTAATACGCACGAGCATCGTTCTATTTCTGCATTGTTTGTGGAAGGATAGACGGTTGATTTACAAGGGTTCTATAATTAGAATGCGGTATTTTAAGCTTAAAATGCAGCGTTTTACAAAAAAAAGCATTCAATCTCGATTTTATTTATGCTATTTTAAAATAAAATCGTTATCTTTGCATCCATTTTTAACAAAAAGAAAGAAGTATTTATTCTTTATAGAAACATCTAGATATCATGGAAACAGTTGCGATTAACGGAGCACTAAAGACAACACGTGGCAAGAAAGCTACAAAAGCGATTCGACGAACAGGAGCAGTCCCTTGCGTGATTTACGGTGGTGCAAAAGAAATTCACTTTACTGCACAAGAAAAGGCTTTTAAAAGCTTGATCTTCACTCCTGATTTCAAATTAGTGGAAATCACTGTTGACAATAACACTTATAAATGTATTTTAAAAGATGCACAATTTCATCCTGTAAAGGATAATATTATGCACTTAGACTTTTTAGAATTGAAAGCTAACCACCCTGTAAAGGTGGAAATTCCAATTCGTTTTAAAGGTGTTTCTCCTGGTGTAAAATCCGGTGGTAAATTAATGCAAAAATTACGTCGTATTAAGATCAAAACAACGCCTGAACTTATTGTTGATCATGTTACTTTTGATATTTCGCACTTAGAGTTAGGATCTTCGGTTCGCGTAAAAGACTTAGAAGCAGTTGAAGGAATTGATGTCTTAAATGCACCAAATATTCCTGTTGCATCCGTTGAAGTACCAAGAGCACTACGTAGTGCAGAAGCGGAAGCAGAAGGAGAAGCAGCAGCTACACCCGCAGCAGCAGAATAGTAAATGACAATTTCGCGTTAAGCGATCATAATTGTTCTAAATAAAGAATTTTAAAAGAGACGTAAAGTATTTTACGTCTCTTTTTGTATTTTGTGCTTACACGAAGTCACGGTGCCAAGGTAATGTGAAAAGCTTTGGCTGTTCATCGTTGCTAAAACTGCCTATACCTTGATTTTGATCGCATTATTCAGCCGGATCAAGTATCATTTTTATCAATTTTTTTATCGTAGGTACTTCGCATACTCCTTTGTCGCTTAATTTAAAGTTATGAATCAATTACGTATTACCACAATACAGTGTTCTCTCCAATGGGAAAACCCAGTCGCTAATCGAATTTTCATAGAACAAAAAATCATAGCCCTCGCAGGAAAGACTGACCTGATCGTTTTACCCGAGATGTTTACGACTGGCTTTAGTATGAATCCCAGCGCCCTCGCGGAACGCATGGATGGTCCTACGATGGCTTGGTTAACTCAACTTAGCCAGCAGGTAGACGCTGTAATTACAGGAAGTTTGATCATTGAAGAAGGTGGACAATACTTTAATCGAATGATCTGGATGCGACCTGATGGGAAAAAAAGCTACTATGACAAGCGCCATTTATTTACGCTCGCTAAGGAACATGAACACTATACGCCAGGTAATAAACAAGTCGTCGTCGAGTGGAAAGAGTGGAAAATTGCGCTACAAATTTGTTACGATTTACGTTTTCCAGTATGGAGTCGCAACACGACTGGTTACGACTTATTGGTTTACGTTGCCAACTGGCCCGAACGCAGAAATCACGCTTGGAAATCACTTTTAGTTGCTCGTGCAATCGAAAATCAAGCTTTCGTAGTCGGTGTTAATCGTGTGGGGACTGATGGAAATGATTTACCTTATTCTGGAGACACTGCACTGATTGATCCCATGGGAGAAGTGTTGCATCAAGTCGCTGACGTGGAGCGTATCGCTACCCATACCATTGATCGATCCGCCGTTACGGAATTGCGGAGCAAATTAGCCTTTCTGGAAGATAGGGATCATTTTACGATTTCATAAAACGGAATGTTGTTTCCCTAAAGAAAAACTTTAAAAGAACAATTATACCTTTGAAAAGGTAAACGACTTGAGAGAAGTTGTTTTGAATCAGTGTTGAACCAAGACCTTACAAACTTTTTGTGCTTGTGTCGCCGTAGAAATGTAAATTAAATACATCCCTGGATGCCAAGTTTTTGTACTAAACCGTAGCGTTTTCATGCTTGATTGATCCACCCTGATTCCTTTGCTAATTTGTTGCCCCTGCATATTTAAAACAACTACCGACTGTATTGTTTCCGTTACTTCGATTGTCAGTTGATCATCCGCTGGTTGCGGAAAAATGTGTGTGCTAATTTTATTCGATTCGGTGGTCTCCTTTGTTTCTTTTCCATTTTTAAAATAAACACCTGGCGGATCAAGTTCATTATTATTATTTTTAAAACCTGCGGTTGCTTGGATACTCGGTGCTTGTTTACCCAAAACACTTTGTAAATCAGAATACCGATACCAACTGTAACCAATGAGATCAATCTTTTCTTTCCAATCTCCCGTCTGTGCAGCATGTCCATTCTGACCATACAGAAAGGTATCAAATGCCTCTTCCAAATCGTGCGTTTCCAACCAAGGTCCCATGAAATGTGGTCGAGCTGAAAATAACGGAAGTACTTCCAATACCTTATCTCCTACTGGTGCCAAAGCTGCTAAACGATATGCTTTATATTGATAAATACTATTCCCGTTATTATAAAAATCAGATGTCCGATAATAGTGTACTAAAATACGATCTGCAACGGCACCAATTGCGGCACAAGCCTCGGGCGTAATGTTCCCGATATAGGTTTCACATTTTACGTTGCGCAGCAGCGCTTGATTCTTGACGAAATTGAGCTGATTCATATAAAATTCAAACGCAGCATCAACGTCCGTAGATTCCCATTCTGTTGCTAGAAAATTTTGATTCCAAAATTCAAATTCTAAATGATAAACATCAATTTTTCGAATGTCATCTAGTGCCCACAGTTTATTGTAAGCATCAATCGTCTTAAAGGAAGAGAATTGTTGACCAACGGCGGCAATCGCAACAATGCCATAATCTTCTTTAGCTTTTCGAATGAAGTTTGCGAGGACATTAGCCGTTTTTAGCTTGGTTAGATCGTAGGAGTTATCACTGATAGATCTCAGATTATACAATATTAAGTAGTTGAAATCATTTGCCTCTGCAAAACTTAACAACTTATTTTCTTTCGTCGTATTTCCTAAGATTTCTCTAAAGTCATTGACATAAAAACCATTCAGCGCCGTTGCGTGTAAGGAATTACCCATTGATAAGCAAAGGCATAGAAACCCCGCCATCAACACTCGTCGAAAGTAAATCATGCTATCTATATATTTTATGGGAGTAGCTTAGTCCTGGATTCTCGCCTAAGAATCTATTCGTACTAGCCTTTTATTGAAATTATTTAATCGTGGGTGGATTTGCGTTATTAGTTATGCCTTCAAGATACAGTTACTTGGGTTTCAGAATGATCGTGAAGTACTGATTCTGTGACAGTAGTTTAAGGAATATTAAACATTTCTACAATAAGAAAATATACGGTGAGTATTGATTGAAGCTATTTTAAAGTGGAAGTTAAAGTTAATTGTCAGCGCTTGATTTTCAAGATGGAATCCCATTTTAAAACAACTTCATTATAAACATTTGAAATAATCGAAAGGCTCTAAGCAATCATTGCATTTATAGAGTGCTTTGCAAGCGGTGGAACCAAATTGGCTAAGCATTTTAGTATTGCTTGAGTTACACTGAGGGCAGGCAACTTTTCTTTCTGCACCGAATAAAGCGTGCTCATCAATGGAACGCCCCATCGGTGGTGCAATGCCATAAGCACGGAGTTTTTCTTTTCCCGCTTCACTGAGCCAATCGGTCGTCCAAGCAGGACTCAGAATGGTCTTGACTGTGACTTTATTAAAACCTTCTGCTTGCAGTGTAGCTTTGATATTAATTTCGATGACATTCATGGCAGGACAGCCTGAGTAAGTTGGTGTGATCGTGACTTCAACCGCATCCTCAATAATTTTTACAGCACGCACGACACCTAGATCTACAACGGACAGAACAGGAACTTCTGGATCCAGTACCTTTTCTAGTATTTCCCAAATTTCATTTTCGGTGACGATCGTTTGCATATCCTTATTTTGATTCTTTGACAAAGTAAATACTAAACCTACCAAGTCGCACCGGGATGCGCCCGTTGTAAATATTGCATTTCTGCTAAGATAAAGCCGAGGTGTTCCGAGTGTTTTCCTTCTTTTCCTCCTTTTTGCATCCAAGTCCCCGTCGGCATTTCCAGCGTTGCTTCCGTTAATATCTCCGCTAGTTTGGCATCGAACGCAGGTTTGAGTGCTTCCAAATCGACACCGATTCCTTCCGCTGCCAAAGCTCGATCTGTTTCATTCATCGTCAACAATTCGCCCTGATACATCCACATTTGATTGAGGGCTTTTTGCATTTTCTGATTACTTTCTTCCGTGCCATCTCCCAAGCGAATCATCCATTCAGAACTATAGCGTAAATGATAACGAACTTCTTTCAACGATTTTTCCGCAATTGCCGCTAGCGTTTTATCCGTACTTTTCAATAAAGCTGTATAGAAATGAAAACTATAATTATCATAAAAGAATTGACGCACCATCGTGAATGCGAAGTCTTCATTGGGTTGTTCGACCAATAATACATTGCGATACGCTGAAATATCTCGCAAGAAAGCCAAATCATCTTCCGTACGTCCTTTCCCTTCGATCTCGCCCGCATATTGCAAAAGCGAACGTGCTTGCCCAATTAAATCTAGTGCGATGTTCGTCATAGCGATATCCTGTTCTAGAATAGGTCCGCGACCGCACCATTCTGACAGGCGGTGACCAAGGATTAGCGCATTGTCCCCTAAGCGTAAAGTATAATCGAATAAAGCCTTTTGAATATCCATACGGTTCTTTTTATCTAAAAATTAAGTATCTGAATACAGATTAGCAACTCAAGCTGCTACAAACGAATTACATATGTTTGAGTTCATCCGGTAAATCGTAAAACGTTGGGTGACGGTAAACCTTATCGTTAGCAGGTTCGTATAATGCCTCTCCTTCCGACGGATCAGAAGCAGTAATATGTTTGGATTCGACTACCCAAATACTAACGCCTTCGCTTCTACGCGTGTAAACGTCCCGTGCATTTTCGATCGCCATTTTCTCATCCGCAGCGTGTAAGCTACCAACGTGTTTGTGGTTAAGTCCTTGTTTGCTGCGAATAAAGATTTCCCACAGCGGCCAATTTTGATTTTTCATTTGATACTAATTTTAAGCGACTTGTTCTTTTTTTGAATTACGTTGCGATCTTTTTTCCGCGTGTGCCATAGCGGCAGCTCTTACCCAAGCGCCCTCTTCGTGTGCTTTGACCCGCGTTTGAATTCGCTCGTGATTACAAGGACCATTTCCTTTTACTACATTCCAAAATTCCTCCCAGTCGATAACACCGTAATCATAATGTCCACGTTCTTCATTCCATTTTATATCTGGATCGGGCAAGGTGATATTTAAGATTTTAGCTTGTCCAACGGAAACATCCACAAATTTTTGTCGCAGCTCATCGTTGGTAAATCTTTTAATTTTCCATTTCATAGATTGTGCGGTATGCGGAGAGTCCGCATCGTTTGGCCCAAACATCATCATTGCTGGCCACCACCATCGGTTAACGGATTCCTGCAACATTTCTCTTTGCGCTTCCGTTCCTTTACTCAAGGTTAGTAAGATTTCAAAACCTTGACGTTGGTGGAAACTTTCTTCTTTACATACCCGCACCATGGCTCTCGCATAAGGACCATAAGAACAACGGCAAAGTGGGACTTGATTCATAATTGCCGCGCCGTCCACCAACCAACCAATAGATCCAATATCTGCCCAGCTCGTCGTAGGATAATTAAAAATACTTGAATATTTAGCCGTACCATTATGCAATTGCTCAATCAAATCAGCACGTTCTACACCTAATGTTTCAGCGGCGCTGTAAAGGTACAATCCGTGACCCGCTTCATCTTGCACTTTGGCGAGTAAACCTAATTTTCGTTTGAGAGAAGGTGCTCGAGTAATCCAGTTTCCTTCTGGCAACATCCCGACGATTTCGGAATGAGCGTGCTGAGAAATCTGTCGGATGAGCGTTTTACGATACTTCTCCGGCATCCAATCTTTAGGTTCAATCTTTACCTCATCATCAACTTTAGCTTGAAAACGGGATTCTAATGCTTGAATATTTGTCATAATTAGTAATTTTTCTTTTGCATTCGTTGAAAAATATTGTTCCGCATGGAAAGACTACATTGCGAACCTGCTCCTAACAAAAATAACCATTTCTCACTTACCTAACAAGTAAAAACGAACATTTGTTCGTAAAGATGAAAATATCTTTTTGTGGTCTTAAATTAAGGACTTTAATCTTGCTTCAATCCGTGCAATAAAAGATCTATAATTTGAGCTTGGAGCGTGACCACATCTAGTTTTCGACCGGGCTTGTACCAATAATGAATCCAGCGCAGACTGGTGAGGATGGAAAAAAGGGCTACGTTACTATCAATTGCTCTAAACGTCTTGGCTTCGATGCCCGATTCAATGATTTTGCGAAAGCGACTTTCGTAGCTTCTGCGTAAGGTTAGAAATTCCTTTAGGCTAGCTTCGCCAAGGTGTCTCCATTCATCGTTGAAGACGGTGACAGAAGTTAAATCTTCAGTGGCAATTTTGATGTGCAAGCCAATTAACGCTTCAATTTTTTCGACGGCAGTTTGCTTTTTTTGATCAATTGCTTCGATACCTTCCATGAATTTTTCGGCGTTATCGAGGCAAATTTTCTGTAGGATCTCTTCTTTAGATTTGATGTGGCTGTAGAGGCTGGAAGGCTCTAATCCGACTTTAGTGGCCAATTCTCGCATGGAGGTAGCCAAATACCCTTTGTCCCGAAACAGTTTAGCAGCTTCTTCAAAGATGAATTGTTTTTTGGTGGAGAGTACTTCTCGCGACATAATGTTCAAATTTGAGCGTAATTAGGTTTTATGGTCAATCTTCTAATCTATTTAAAGATATTATTTTTGATCAAAATCAATGAAAACCTTGTCCGTACGGGGATGTGCTTGACAAGTGAGAATAAAACCAGCAGCTACTTCTTCCTCTTCCAGCGCATAATTTACATCCATTTCGACTTCCCCCTCTACTACTTTTGCTCGGCAGGTACAACATACGCCACCTTTGCAGGCGAAGGGTAAATCTGCTCCTTTTTTCAAAGCAGCGTCGAGAATACTTTCCCCATCGTACGCTAAGTCTAGCTCTGTGATGTCACCATCTACCCGAATCGAAACTTTGCAAGCTTTACCAGCGTTTTTCTTGGTATCTTTTTTTACCGTTTTCACGGTAGTTGCTGGCTTATCGGGCGAGCTAAATAATTCGATGTGAATTTTTGGTTTGGCGACCCCCATTTCTTCTAAGGCAGCGCGAATGGACAACATCATTGGCTCTGGACCACAGATAAAATATTCGTCGATGCGAATCGGTTCGAATAGTAATTCTCCAAAAAGACGGCATTTTTCCGTCGTGATGTATCCATTGAATAAATCTGTTTCTAAATTTTCTTGACTAAAAATGTGATGCACCGTTACGCGACCGATATAGGTATTTTTAAGCGCTTCAATTTCTTCGCGAAAAATGATACTATCAAAACCCTTATTGGCATAAAATAAGGTAAACTGACTTGTTGACTCTACCTGTAACACCGTTTTCATAATTGAGATAATCGGTGTAATGCCACTTCCTCCGGCGAAACCAACGTAATTTTTGCTTTGTGTAGCTTTCACTTCGCTATAAAACTTACCCATTGGAGTCATAACATCTAAAGTATCTCCTACCGCTAAAGTTTCGTTGGCGAAGGTTGAAAACCGTCCCCCTTCTACCTTTTTAATCGCTACCCGTAATTCTTGATCGAGTGGACTGACACAAACGGAATAGTTACGTCGAATCTCTTCCCCATTAATCATAGCTTTCATGGTCAAGTATTGTCCTTGAATGAATTGATAATCCACTTTTAGTGATTCGGGAATATCAAAAGCGATGCTGACGGCGTCAGCAGTTTCTTGACGAATATCAGAAATCTTCAGAGCATGAAATTTAGGCATAGCAATAAACTTAAGGTATACGAATGAGTGTTCGTTCGTAAAGATACACGCATCTGAGGGAATATCCAAGTTTTGGGAGCGGTTCAAATTAAGAATGCTCGTTGAGTATAGCTTTGCAGGTAAAAAATACTTCTTTTTGAAGTCTCTTTTTGTTGAAAGGTGTAGAAGATTTGGGAAGAGCAATGTTTCACGAGTACAATTGCTACTATCTTGTAGGATAAGTGGAGCGACCGAAACAGCTTTGGGGAAAGCGGGGCAAAGAAACGGTGCGTTTGTTCGAAGTTTGAGTGTTGGACATTAAAAAAGTGTATCCTGAAGATTCAGAATACACTTTTTAATACTACTTTTAAAATGTAAATTTAGTCCCTAAAGACCATTTACGTATCGCGTTAATTTACTTTTCAAGTTTGATACTTTATTATCGTGAAAGCTATTTCGCTTACCCAATCGATCGATCATGCTGATCACTTTAGGGAGCAATTTTACAGCTTCAGATTTATCTTCCATCTCTCTCAATTTTCTGATCGCAGTACGAGTAGACTTTTTATAGTACCGATTCATCAAACGCTTTTTAGCGTCTTGCCGAATTCTTTTCTTTGCTGACTGGTGGTGTGCCATATTAAATAACTTAAAACTTTTTTGTAATCAAATAGAGCGCAAATTTAAGACTTTTTACTTAGAATAGAAACTAATTCTTAAAAAAAGATTCATTTGCGACAATAATTATTGATTATCCTCTGGTTTACCGCCTAAAAGTGAGACAATAACACCTATTATTCTAGTAAAAAAAGTACCAAATGTATCTCCTACAAATCGGAAACCATTGACTTCTGCTTGAATATTATTTAAAACCTCCGCTTCTGGGAACTCAAACTCCTCGATTTCTTCTTCTTCAAGTTCTTTAAAGTTATTATTTTCTTCTTCTTCCGTTATATCTAACATCTTTAGATGGATTATTGTACTGCCTTTCTGTAAAAAAGAGCGGTCAACATGGACATTTTTAATGCGCGTTGATCCTATTTTGTTGCTTTGAATCGTGTCCAGCAGTCTTATAATTGCAAAATAGCTCGTAATTTTTAATTCTTCCTAAGAAGCGGTTTGAATTTAACGCTTTGACAAATTTTATACTTAAGTTGTTCTATTTCTATTTGAAATTTTGTGTAGAAGTCGTTTTAAAATAGATCTTGATACCCAAAAGTAGGACTAAAGTCTTGTACAAGATTAGATTTGATTTCCTCTTTAGGAAAAAACAATCAGCTAGAAATCTTGTTAAACACTATGAATAACCGAAGCCATCATGGCTATTTCTATAGCTTGCATAATAGCTCAAAGTCAAACTTAGTTCCAAATTATGAGATGAAACGATTGGATCTTTAGATTAAATCGCAAAATACTTCCTCCTGATTTACTTTTTAGACGCGTGGTGATACGAATAGACACATTATTTTGAGCATATTTTATAAATTTCTCCGATATTTGTTCACGGATTAACTAGAAGAGCTATTTTAAAGACTCTAATGGAGATAACTTTGGTGATTTTTTTTTATCCTTGTTCTTCTTTTTATTACCCAATTGTGGATAATATGCTAAGACATAGGAAATGAAAAGTACATTTTTCCCATTTTCTTAATTTTAAGCCGTTCTTCCTTGATTAATTCCCTGTAATTACAGAAAAATCAAATTTTAAAACACATTCAGCACTAAGATGAGTAAATTTTCATACGTTTTCAATGCACATCCTTCCTACATTGAATCTATTTACAAACAGTACCAACAAAATCCTGATTCCGTAGAAGACGGATGGAGAACTTTTTTCCAAGGTTTTGAATTTTCCCAACAAAATGGGAATGGACAAGCGACGCAAAATGGTGCGGCGAGTACCATATCAAACACAAAAGAATTTGGTGCGATGTCGATTATCCACGGATTTCGAAATCGAGGACATTTGCTGTCTACGACGAATCCGATTCGACAACGTAGAGATCGTGCGCCCCACTTGGAACTTTCCGATTACAATTTAAGTGAGGCAGATTTATCTCAAGTTTTTCAAGCTGGATCAGAGATCGGTTTGCAAAATGCGACTTTAAATCAAATTATTGAACGCTTGCGGATGCTTTATTGCGGTAATATTGGTTTTGAATATACGCATATCGAAAATAGAGAAAAGCGTTTGTGGTTGCGGGAGAAGATAGAAAATAGACCTGTAAATTCTTATGGACTATCAATTGAGAAAAAGCGTAGAATCTTAGAAAAGCTCAACGGTGCAGTTGGTTTTGAAAAATTCTTACATACGAAATACGTTGGTCAAAAAAGATTTTCCTTAGAAGGTGGTGAAACGGCAATTGCGGCGCTTGATGCTATTATTAGTAAAGGGGCAGAAGATCAAGTAGAGGAAGTTGTCATTGGAATGGCGCACCGTGGTCGTTTGAACGTGTTGGCCAATATCATGGGGAAAACTTATGAGCATTTGTTTAATGAATTCGAAGGTACCGCAGTACCAGATTTGAGTTTTGGCGACGGTGATGTTAAATATCACTTAGGTTATTCTTCTCAGGTAAAAACGAGTAGTGGTAAGACCGTTCATTTGAAATTAGTTCCAAATCCTTCTCACCTCGAATCGGTCAATCCGGTCGTAGAAGGATTTGCAAGAGCAAAAGCAGATTTACTCTACGATAGTGAATACGATAAAATTTTACCAATTCTAATCCACGGTGATGCAGCGATTGCGGGACAGGGCGTGGTTTACGAAACGGTACAGATGAGTCAATTAGAAGGCTATTATACTGGCGGTACGATTCACTTTGTGATTAACAATCAAATTGGTTTTACAACGGACTTTGATGATGCGCGATCTTCTACGTACTGTACCGGCGTAGCGAGTTTGGTGCAAGCACCCGTTTTTCACGTTAATGGAGATGATCCCGAAGCGGTTGTTTTTGCCGTTGAATTGGCGACGGAATATCGTCAGCGTTTCAACAATGACGTTTTCATTGATATGGTTTGCTACCGAAAGCATGGGCATAATGAAGGAGATGATCCTAAATTTACACAGCCTGGTATGTATTCGGTTATTAACAAGCACCCTGATGCAAGAGAGATTTACTCTAAGCATTTGGTAGATACAGGAATGGTGGAAAAAGAATTGGCGGAGAGCCTCGAAGAAGAGTTCTGGGCTAACTTACAAGCTAGGCTTGACTTGGTCAAAGAAAAACCGCTACCCTACGTTTACCAAGAACCAGAATTAGCTTGGAAGAAACTAAAGAAATCTACGGATCCGAAAGATTTTGAAATCTCCCCTCCTACGGGAATTCCTAAATCAAGAATTGATCAAATCATCAATCACTTGATGACACTACCTAAAGACTTTTCTTCGTTGAGCAAAATCCAACGGTTGCTCAAAGGGAAGCAAAAGTTATTGGATGCAGGTAAGTTAGATTGGGCGATGGCAGAATTGTTGGCCTACGGTTCTATTTTGCTGGATCAGAAGCACGTAAGAATGAGTGGCCAGGATGTTAAACGAGGAACTTTTTCTCACCGACATGCAGTCTTTAGCGACGTTAAAACCTTTAAAGAGTACAATCGTTTAAATCACATTACGGCAGGTCAAGGTAAATTTAACATCTACAATTCCTTATTGTCTGAGTTTGCGGTGATGGGATTTGAGTATGGTTACTCTTTGGCGACGCCAGATACCTTAGTGGTTTGGGAAGCACAATTTGGAGATTTTTATAATGGTGCCCAGACGATTATAGATCAATACATCTCTGCCGCAGAAAGCAAGTGGCAACGAATGAGTGGCTTAGTGCTATTGTTACCACACGGATTTGCGGGACAAGGACCAGAGCACTCTAGTGCGCGGTTGGAACGCTTTTTACAGTCTTGCGCAGAATACAATATGACGGTGGCGAATATCACGACACCGGCAAACTTCTTTCACGTGCTCCGTCGGCAATTGGCACGACCTTTCCGTAAGCCTTTAATCATTATGTCCCCAAAATCATTATTGAGACATCCCATGTGTGTATCGGACCTCAATGCTTTTGAAGATATTAATGACAATAGCTTTTACGAGTATTACGATGATCCAGAAGTTGGAGAAAAGGAAGCAAAGAAGATCAAGCGTGCATTATTCTGTACGGGTAAAGTCTATTATGATTTATTAAAAGAAAAAAATGAAAACGACAGGAAGGACATTGCGATTATCCGGATTGAACAATTGTATCCACTGCCCAAAACGCATTTGGACAAATTGATGAAAAAATACAACGGCGCGAAGAAATTTTGGGTACAAGAAGAGCCGGAAAATATGGGCGCTTGGCAACATATGCTTTCGATGTATCGTCGAGATGATTTGGAGTTGGTTGCGCGTAAAGCGAGTGCTTCTCCTGCGACGGGTTATAAAAAAGTACACGATAAACAACAAGCCGATATTATTGATCGTGCTTTTGGAAATAAAAAATAACCTTGAAGTTGTTTTAGCTATAAAACGCTTCGTACGGTGCTAATTGGCCTCAACATTGATTTGTTGAGGCCAATTTTTTGTGGTAATATTTTAATAGTTGGTAAAGTTGGTAAATGGATTTGGTATCGCCCCCTACGCTTTAATCGTTTTGGGTGATTGTTTGTTTACTAAGATTTCGTCCCGCGGGGACTTTAGGCAATTTGGTTTTAGGCATTTAAGTACCAATACAAATTATTTTACTTATTAACTTGTACTATCTTTTGAACACACTCTTCGTTACTCAAAGCCTTCCTAAGCTAAGGCTTAGCGCTTTGTCTCCACATCAAGCAATGCTTCACAAGCTTTGTCCAACATTTCATAAACTGCCTCAAAACCATTATCCCCGTAATAAGGATCGGGGACATTTTGATTGTAACCCGGTTGAGCGAAATTCATGATCATTTTCACCTTTTCTTTTTGAGCAGATGAAGTTGCTAGCTTCAAAATATTTTGATAATTAGAACTATCCATCGCTAGAATTAAGTCAAACGCATCGAAGTCTTTTGCCTTGAATTGTCTTGCTCTTTGATGAGTGATATCTATATTGTGATTGTGTGCGACGGCAATAGATCGCGAGTCGGGTAATTCTCCGACGTGCCAAGATCCCGTACCGGCAGAATCCACCTCCCAATCCAAATCACGATCTGCCAATTTATGCGTAAGCACTCCTTCTGCTAAGGGCGAGCGACAAATATTTCCCAAACAAACCATTAATACTTTCATCGTAATAAAATTGAGGCGAACTTAAATACTTGGAATTAAAGCAGCTATAAAATTAAAATAACTTTCAAACAATTTATAACTTTACCTAATCAGTTATTGTTGAAGCTCTTTAAGTACGATCTTAATCAACTTCATTGCTCGCTTCCGGCGTGCGCACTTGCACTATTTTGTTCACTAGAATTACAAGCTTGTAATTCTGCAAATTACTAACCGTAATGTCAGACCTAAATAACTTAAAACGCAAAGTACAGCATTATAAAGAAATTTTAACTAATACTGTTCAGTATAGAAAAGTATGGGAAAGTACCCTCCGCGACGAGATTGTTTCCCAATTGGAGACAATATGCCAAGAGATCAAACTTACCGTTACGATTGAACTGAAAGAAGACATTGAAAATTTGGAAACAATTATTCTTTCTTTGGGCTCCGTCAAAAGTGGTTTATTTCAAAAAGTAAATGACACCATCCAGCGCGATTTAATCAAGAGCAGTGGGTCGCTAATTTATCAGCAGTTGTTTAATGGAAAAATTGCGGTTATGATTAACCTCCCCTTCATTGAAGGATACGGCGAACCTCGTCCTCCAAAAAACATTGCTATCTATCGCCCCGAAGAAATTGAAAACCCTTTTATCATCAGACATTTGGAAGCACTACTAAAAGAAGTTACCCTTTGGGAAGATTATGACGACGATGATCAGCAAGTTCAAAAGCGCATTGGTTATCGATCAACAGGAATTGAAAATCCTGAGCAATAAAGATGATCGTAAACGGAGCAGCACAACAAAGTATTTGGACGACCGCAACAAATCCTGCAGTTGTCCAAATTATCGATCAACGATACTTACCGCACGAGTTTGTCGTTGAAACCTTAGCAACGGTTCAGGAAGTTGCCGTAGCCATTCAAGCCATGCATTTGCGTGGTGCGCCACTCATTGGCGTAGCTGCCGCGTACGGTATGTATTTGGCAAGTGTAGCTGCCGAAAGTCATCCTAACGACTATGATCAATCCATCAACGAAGCGGCTGAATTGCTAAAACAGACTCGTCCCACAGCGGTGAATTTAGCTTGGGCTGTAGATCAAGTACAGGCTATTATTCACCAGACTGAAACCATTGCAGAGAAGTCAAAAGTTGCCTTTGCTTTAGCAGAAAAAATCCGTCAAGAAAGCATCGAACGTTGCCGCAAGATTGGTGAATTTGGACGCTCTATTATCCAAAAAATTGAACAACAAAAAAAAGAAAATCAAGTCATTAATATTTTGACGCACTGTAATGCCGGTTGGCTCGCTTGTGTAGATTATGGTACTGCAACAGCACCTATCTACGCAGCCCACGACGCAGGCCTTCCCATCCACGTTTGGGTAGATGAAACGCGACCTCGCAATCAAGGTGCACGGTTGACTGCTTGGGAATTAGGCCAACACCAAATTCCACATACCGTCATTCCAGATAACGTTGGTGGTCATTTAATGCAACACGGACAGGTAGATTTAGTCCTCGTGGGAAGTGACCGAACAACGTATACCGGAGACGTTGCCAATAAAATTGGTACTTATTTAAAAGCACTTGCTGCGAAGGCGAACGACGTTCCATTTTATGTCGCTCTCCCCGCCTCTACTTTTGACTGGAACATTCGTGATGGTTTGACAGAAATTCCAATTGAACAACGTGGCGCGGAAGAGGTACGCTACATTCAGGGCTTAGTGGATGGAAGCTTGAAAAAAGTTTTACTAACGCCAGAGAACAGTCCTGCCAGCAACTACGCCTTTGATGTAACGCCCGCTCATTTGGTAACGGGATTGATTACAGAAAGAGGTATTTGCGAAGCCAATGAACAAGGTATTTTAGCGCTATTTCCTGAGCATAAGTCCGAGGTATGATCGACGAAGGGTACATTAAATTTGACTTGCAATGGGATCAAACGGAAGCCTTTCCGAGTGCGGACTTGAGTGCCCTCAACGATTGGCGAGATCAATTGTATGCGTTACATTTTTTGGGTGCGTATCCCGACGGAATTGGTTTTGGTAATATTAGTCAGCGTATTGACGAGCGACAGTTTTACATTAGCGGTTCTACAACAGGTAACTTTGCTCAACTCTCGACGGCGCATTATGCCAAGGTCATTGATTTTGACCTTGACAAAAATTTTGTGCATTGCGAAGGACCGATCAAAGCTTCTTCGGAGTCGATGAGTCATGCAGTTATTTATCAAACTTGTCCATCGGTCAATGCTGTTTTTCATTTGCACCATAAAGTACTTTGGAAAAAATTATTATACCAAGTGCCGACAACTGCTGCAAATATAAAATACGGCACGCCAGCAATGGCCTATGAAATCATTCGATTACTACAGTCCGAACAACTTCGGGAGCAAGATAAATTTTTTGTTATGGCGGGACACGAAGAAGGAATTTTCACCTTTGGAGAAAGCTTAGCTGAAGCAGGAAAAAAACTGTTACAATCTTATCAAAAATTGATACTCCACCCATAATAAGTAAGACTAAAACGAATTAAAAAGCTTACATAACTTTTATGTTCAAGTTTATCTATTCCCTACAAATTATTTACAACGCTTTGTATTTATTAAAAAAAGTAGTATAATTGTAGTGCTTACACAAAATTATTGACGCTACTCCTCGCCTTAAGGACTTAGTCTAAATCTTGCAAATCTTTGTTAGATAATAGACAAGTTGTTCAAAATTCCACAAAAAAATTCAAATTATTGCATAATTACTGAGTATTGGTGTTGATGATATAAGTTTCCAATCTGTTAAACCCAGACATTTCTACGGACTTATTTATTCACTCAATATATTCTATTATGAAAAAGATTAATTTACTATTTATCTTAACCAGTTTAATACTTGTTTTCTCAGCCTGTTCAAAAGATAAGCTTTACGATTCGAAGCTTTCCGAAGAAGATTTGAACACAGAAAATTATGCAGTTAGTATGGATGATGCGATCCTGATTGCCCAAAACTTTTTTGACCTTGAAGCAGAAGAAAGAGGCACACAAGAAAGTCCCAGAATCGTTACCAAAGTAACGGACGTTAAAGAGTCTGAGACGGACGATCCTTTATTGTACATCATTGAATACGAAAGTGGATTTTGTTTAATTGCTGCCGACACCAGATATGATCCAATTCTAGCCCATTCCGACGAAAACGAATGGGGAGGTAAAGATTTACCTGGTCCCAATTTAATGATTAAGATTTATGCGGAGCAAATAAAAAAAATCAAAGCCCAAGATGAAAGGCAAGCAGATGAATTGAAAGGGATTTGGGGAAAATTATTAAAAACCAGAAACAATACCGTTACGCCTCAAGGAACCAATGACCGATTTTATTACAACCAGTGCACCTACGGGGAATGTCGACCAAGTTTTTGCGACTCGTATACCTCTACGAACGTAGGTCCTTTTATTGACCCTATTGCACAATGGTCACAGAGTGGATCGTTCAAAATCTTTACCCCTTTCAATAATGATTGTAGCTGCGACAGAGATCCTGCCGGATGTGGTCCCGTTGCTTTAGCGATGATCATGAGATTTCATCAATCTCCGATGATGACGATGACTTTTAATGGCGAGTCCTTGCCTTCCAACTATGGAATTATGCCTCGTAATAGAAGTAGTAATTGTAACTCTACCAGCACTGCCTTTAGAACAAGTTCAATGCTAGTCCGACTTTGTGGTTCAGCGATGAATTCAAATTACAGTCCCTTTGGAACTTGCAATACTTCAACCCATCCGAATAAGCTTGGCAATGGCCTCGATTTTTTTGGCTACACCCACGATGGAAAAGGAAACTTAGACGATCGATACAATGCTGTAAACAATGACTTGAGAAATGGATTCCCCGTGATCATGTCTGGTGCAGAGAATATATTTGGTAAAAGCTGGCATATTTGGGTAGCAGATGGCTACCGATACACGCTTTCTTCGTACTTCTCCGATAATGGAATGTGTAATGATATCTATCATGGGTCTCATCCTATGATGTGTGGCGTTTGTCCAGACTGTGTAAACTGTTACCAATATTCAAGTAGAAGATGGCATATGAATTGGGGATGGAATGGCAATAGCAATGGTTGGTTTAATGCCAACCCTTTCTCGGTAGATGATTTTGATGCTTTGATGAGAGTTTATACCAATATACGATCTTAGATTGCAACCAATGAAAAACGCATTAGGTCTTATTCTTTTACTTACTTGCTCCTTACTTTCTTGCGACACCGAGCAACTGCTTTTTGAAAAAGAAGTTTGGTGGCATGGTCAATGGCAAAAGCAAAAAGATACTTCCTTTTATTTTTCTGTTGGGCAAAAGCCAATAGGACCTAATGCAATTGTCACTACACATTTTTTTCTATCAACGTCCGATAGTATCCGCGCTAATTTTCATGTAAAAAACCTGATTGATTTCAATTGGAAAAAGAGATGGAAAATTATTAAAACCAGCGATGATACTTATCTTAAAATAAGAGAATTGGATACATCTAAAATAGCACTATCTGGCCCGAGTCCTAGTCTAGTAGCACTCGATTCAAGCGTTACGATATACGTAAAAAAAGCAGATGTTATCCTATTGCCAATCGTTGATTCTTTGTTGCTTATCCGTTAGACAATCGTCCTTTTCTTTGCGGAAGGACGATTGTCATTTTTATCTATTTTCAGTTAAAGCCAGTGCAACAGAATTTTGATGGCTACCCTAGCGGAACGTTTACCGTAAAGCAATCTACAACATATTCTTTCTTCCCTATTGCATTTCCTAAATACTTGTGTAATTTTGTAGCTATGTCGCACAATCTTACTGATACTATTGTTGCTTTAGCTACGCCTACTGGCGTTGGCGCTATCGGCGTCATTCGACTTTCAGGCCCTAAAGCTATTGAAATCGTTGATCGCCTTTTCAAGGCCAAAAAACTGAATGAGCAAGGGAGTCACACTATTCATTTTGGAACAATCCGTGATGAACAAGACCTAATTATCGACGAAGTTTTGGTCTCGCTGTTTATTGCCCCCCGCTCGTATACTAAAGAAAATGTAGTAGAAGTTTCCTGCCACGGTTCTAGCTATATTCATCAACAACTTTTAGCTTTGTTTATCCGACAAGGAGCACGAATGGCGAATCCAGGAGAATTTACGCTACGTGCTTTTTTGAATGGTCAATTGGATTTATCGCAAGCAGAAGCGGTTGCAGATTTGATTGCCTCTTCTTCGGAGAGTTCCCACGCGATCGCTATGAAGCAAATGCGCGGTGGTTTTTCCGATGAGATCAAGCGCCTCCGTACGGAACTCATCAACTTTGCGAGTCTCATTGAATTAGAGTTAGATTTTGGCGAAGAAGACGTAGAGTTTGCGGACCGCGACGACCTCAAGGTCTTGATTGAAAAGATACAAAAGCTCCTTAAGAGTTTAATCGATTCTTTCCAACTAGGCAATGTGATCAAGCATGGTGTCAACACCGTTATTGCGGGTCGCCCCAACGCTGGTAAGTCTACCCTACTCAATGCCTTGCTCAATGAAGATCGCGCCATCGTTTCTGACATTGCGGGTACGACTAGAGATACGATCGAAGAAGTCCTCAACATCCAAGGCATCGAATTTCGATTGATTGATACGGCGGGCATCCGCGAAGCACAGGATCAAATCGAAGCCGTCGGGGTGCAAAAAACTTTAGAAAAGATCAAACAGTCTGCGCTGCTCATTTACGTTTTCGACGTTGTCCGTACGAATCCCGAAGACGTCGCCGCCGACCTCAAAAAGTTAGTTGGCCCTAACCTTCACCTACTCGCCGTCGCCAACAAAATGGATCTTAATCCTTACACGGAAGCCAAGCATTATACTTCTGAATTCCTTCACGAGGATCAATTCATTCCTACCTCCGCCATCAATAAAATGAACATTGAATACCTCAAAGAACGGCTCCACCAAGCGGTGCTTTCCAAGCAGGTTAATTTGGAGAGTACGATCGTTAGTAATATTCGTCATTATGATGCGTTGCAGCGTTCGTATGAGAGTTTGGCGGATGCGTTGCATGGGATGGAAACGGGGGTAACCTCTGACTTTATTGCGATGGATATTCGCCGGGCACTGGCTTACCTGGGGGAGATTACGGGGGAGATTTCTACGGATGATTTGTTGGGGAATATATTTTCGAAGTTTTGTATTGGGAAGTAACCTAGGAAAACAAGACAACAACAAACCAATACCACACACACTTAATCCACTCTTTTACAGCCAATTACACTTACCTTTCTATTTTTTTTCTAGTTCTTTTCTATTGCTTTTCTTATCGAATAGTTGTACCTTATCTGTACCTTTTACCTACTCAAGGTACAAAAGGTACAAAAAAGGGGAGATTATGGAACATATTGAAACATAATGAAACACATTGAAACAGTTTAGCTATCTAATGAAACGGGAAATTACTATTCTATGTCAAGCCATATAAGGATCAATAGGAGTTGTCAGCATTGCGGGAAGGAGTTTATTGCAAAAACTACCGTGACTAAATATTGTGGAGATAAATGTTCTAAGCAAGCATACAAAGCACGAAAGCGAGCGGAGAAGATTAAAAGCAGCAACCAAGAAACGCGACAAGTAATTGAGAAACCTATTTTAGATTTACAAACCAAAGACTTTTTGAGTATTCAGGAAGTTTGTCAATTATTCAAAGTAGGTAGGACAACCATTTGGCGAT
>JBGCFY010000140.1:0-5351 GCA_045110315.1 Saprospiraceae bacterium | reverse complement strand
CTTAGGTTTACAAAAAGAAGATGATGAGTTTTTACACACCGAAAATTTTGTTTTGATCGATAAAAACAGACACATTCGAGGCATTTACAATGGATTAAATAAGATATCAGTTAGACAACTAATTGCAGATATCCATACTTTGAAAAACGAATAAATAGCAATCAAAGTATTCCAACCATTTAGATGCATCCACTTCCCAACAAGAAAAAATCGAAATAAACGGCTAATCCTTTCAAAAATGATTATTTTTGTATTGTGTGACAATATAAATAATTAAGCATGAATTCTTTGAAAGATAAATATATCAACCCACTTACTGATTTTGGTTTTAAAAAACTATTTGGCGCAGAACCAAATAAGATCTTACTCATAGATTTCTTAAATCAGATTTTACCAGAAAAACACAAAATAAAAGAACTAAGCTATGCTAAAAATGAACAACTAGGCTCCCGAGAATTGGACCGAAAAGCGATCTTTGACCTATACTGCATTAGTGAATCTGGCGAACGTTTCATCGTGGAAATGCAAAAAGCAAAACAAAATTACTTTAAAGATAGAAGTCTTTACTATGCCTCTTTTCCCATCCAAGAACAAGCTCAAAAAGGCAATTGGAATTATAAGCTAGATCCAGTATATCTCGTAGGAATTTTAGATTTTGAGTTTGATGAGCATCAAGATGATACGGAACTGTTACACCTGATAGAACTGAAAAATCAAAGATGCGAGGTGTTTTCTGATAAGTTGAAATTAATTTATATAGAATTACCAAAATTTAAGAAAAAAGAAGCAGACTTAGAAACTGACTTTGAAAAATGGTTGTATGTTTTCAAGTATTTATCTGAGTTACAAAACCGCCCACAAAAACTACAGAACAAAATTTTTGAAAAGTTATTTGAAGTTGCCGAAATCGCTCGTTTCACACCAGAAGAACGAGAAGCTTATGAAGAAAGCTTAAAAGTTTATCGAGATATTAAAAATGTAGTAGATACCTCTAGAGAAGAAGGAAGAGAAGAAGGAAGAGAAGAAGGAAGAGAAGAAGGAAGAGAGGAAGGTAAAACCCAACAAAACCTCGAATTTGCCAAAATGATGAAAAGAAATGGCGAATCAATTGAAAAAATAATCAGTTATACCAAGCTGTCTAAAGAGGAAATTGAAAAGCTGTAGGTAAAAGTATCACTTGATGCTTAGACAAAAGTAAGTAAGATTCAAGTTTAGTCGAATTAGAATCCCTCCATGTAACTGTGAAAAAAAAAAAAAAATGTTTAAGTACTTTGTAACATAAAAGTATATTAATCATTTGTCCAGTTTTTACCAATTAAAACAGTAAAACCAATTTGAGGAATCAACATATCCGTCGCCGAATTCTTGGTTTCAAAGGCATCAATTGGATTTGCGTAGTTTTGATTGGGCTCTTCTCGCCGAACTAAATAATCCGCAGACGTTCCTTTCAAATATACCATTCGCAAATCAATGTAACCGCGCGAAGCACCATCTCTAAAAATGGGAATTTGTACCCCAACGGCACCCCCAAAACTGGAAGCCCAATCGCCTGAGCTATTGATAATATCCGTTTCGTCAATCTCTACATCTCTTACCGTAGTTCGATTGTAGAGATTTTTAAAGCCAAAAAGACCATCAATATATGGTTCTAAGAAAAAATTAACATCTGGCTTAAGTCGCAATTGCAAATGTCCCATGAAAATATTCGTACGAGTTTGTTCTCGCAGTAAGATGGAGAAACCATTAATATTTTCGTAATAGTTTTGGCTTTGTAGATCAAAAATAAAACCCGTCATAGAAATCCCTGCGTAAATTGGCAAATCCTTTTGTACCCGATAATGCACTTCGCCACCAAAACCGAAGCCAACCTGCTCCATTTTATCCCAAAATTCTCCGTAAGGAATCCCAACACTTCCCTTCAATCCAATCATTAAACGAGGCTTGCTATAAATCTGATCTTCGTAAACGTCATCCGATTGAGCATGTAAAGTAGTAAGTAGAAATAAGGCCAAGAAGGTGAATAGTAGTTTGTACATATCTTATCTTTTTTGACAAAGAAAGTAATCTTTTGAGGAGAAGTAAAGTTCTAAGTTTAGGAATAACACAAAGTTAACATTTTAACAGTATTTTAAGCGCAAAGATTTGGCTATTTTAACTATCTTCCCGACGATTTTTAGAAAACCTTAACGCTGCTAAAAGGCTTCTCACCCAACGCAGTTTCAAACTATAGCACTCATGGACAAAAAAATTGCTTTCTCCTCTCTTTGTGTACACGAATTGACCGTCAATAACACCACTCGACCACACCAATTACCCATTTATGCCACCTCCGCCTTTGATTTTGAAAATATAGATCAAGGTATTGATATTTTTACAGGCAAAGCAAAAGGACACGTTTACGGTCGCTACGGCAATCCTACCATGGAAACCGTTGCCAAAAAGATTGCGCTCATGGAAGCATACCGTCTAGACATGGAGGCACGGGGCATCATGGTCAGTTCTGGAATGTCTGCGATTGCGACACTTTTGATGGCTTGCTTGGAGAAAGGCGATAAAGTATTAACCCAAGGTAATCTTTACGGGGGAACAACGGAACTTCTCCTCAAAGTTTTCAAGCCGTTGGGCGTAGAAGCCATGATGACCAACTTACAACATTTAGAAGAAGTTGAAAACCTGCTCAAAACAGATAAAAGCATCAAAATGATGTATTTTGAAACGCCTGCTAATCCCACCATGGCTTGTGTAGACTTGGCGGCGCTTACTGAGTTGGCAAAAAAATATAACGTTAAAACAGCGGTAGACAATACATTTTGTACGCCTTACCTACAACAACCATTGAAGCATGGTGTTGATTTTGTCATTCATTCTACGACTAAATATTTGAATGGCCATGGAAATTCAATCGCGGGAGTAATTGTCGGTAAAGATGTTGAATTTATGGAAGGCAGAGTTTGGCAAGTGATGAAACTCATTGGTACCAATTGTAATCCTTTTGACGCTTGGCTCCTCAACAATGGTATGAAAACGCTAGAATTACGAATGGATCGCCATAGCTCCAATGCATTAACCATAGCAGAATGGTTGACTACCAATAAAAATGTTTCTCAGGTCAATTATCCTGGCTTGACCACTCATCCAGACCACGCGGTTGCCAAACGACAAATGCGGCAATTTGGTGGAATGCTTAGTTTCGAATTAAAAGGTGGTTTGGACGCGGGTATTGCTTTTATGAATAAGATTAAATTTTGCACCTTAGCACCAACCCTCGGAGATGTAGATACCCTGATTTTACATCCAGCCTCCATGTCGCACATCAACGTCGCTAAAGAAATTCGAGAACGCAATGGCATTACCGAAGGTTTAATTCGCTTGTCGGTAGGCATTGAAGCAGTGGAAGATATCATCCATGACTTGGAGCAAGCCATGAGCTAAAAGTATACTTTTTAAACTATTGGAGAGATTCCTCCTTCGTTGGAAAATAGATTTCACGTAGTTACTTTTCTTTTAAAAAAGGCATTGCAACCCAGTAGTTCCCTTCTCGTCACTATTACTTTGGCAAGTATCTTGAACAAATTGAGCACTTTTGCCCAATTTGCACGAAAAGCGGCGTACTGAATTGCAAGCTGATTTATATGGTTTCTTATAGGATTTTATTAACAGCCTTCCAGTAGCTTTGGTAAAAGTTGTACCGTCTTAAGTTTCTTCCAAATAGCGTGTTCAAAGTTTTTGGGTGAAAACCAAAAGACTAGCTCCGCTTTTCCCTTTTTGGAACAAAAATGTTGCTCAAATTGGACATTCAAAAGTAAGGGTTGCTTCGTTGTAAAAGCATCAAAAATTAAAACGGTTCCAGCGTAGCTAATCACACCGTCCTTGCTTTCCGTTTTAGTAAAATTTGCGTTGGTTTTTGGTAATACTTTATTCTTTTCTTTATTCACGACTGCCATCAGACCATTAAAATAAGCCTCCCAACTCTCTTCTAATTCTGCTACGGGCAGGACTTGATCTTTTACAATGTTCCAACCAATGACGTACGACCAAAAATCACTACTATCCGGCTTCGCCCAATATTTAGGAAACCGCGCATCTTCTACTCCTTCGTAAGGAATGTCTTCCGCAAAATGAATGGGAAATACAAAAATCTCCTTTCCCCAAAAACTATCATTAGCAATCAATACATCAAAGTTCCCTTTTAAGAAATCAATTTGATAGGCCGCTCCTTTGTTTTTAGGATCAAGTTCGAAAGATTTTTCGTAGTTGAGCAACGCAAGTTTTTCATTTCCATTTTTCAAATAAGCCTCTCCTAAACTGTCGTACGGATTTGATCGGTCGGGAAATTCTGTCACCAGTAACTTGAAGATTTCAAGCGCTTCCTTCGGTTTTCCACCAAAAAGTAAACTGTAGCCATATTGATTTAGTTCTTTATCTTCTTTAAAGTCATACAAAGCAGGACTTTCTTTTTTCAATTGATGATAAAGTGCAATCCTAGCTTCAACGGTTAAATGATTATGGTCTTTTAGTTTTTGCTCTAAGGAAGCAAAGACTTGCTTGCTATCCGATTGTTCTTTTTGTTGAGCAATGCTAATCGTCAAGTTAGTGCTCATAAAAATTAGGGTCAATAAGAAGGTCCACTGGGATAAATAAGTCTTTTTCATGTTCTTTATTTTTAAAAATTTGTTGACCACAAGGTAAAGTCAAATGTCCTAGCTTACCGTTATTAAATGTAAAATAGTGTAAATGGAAGGGTAAAAGAGTGCAAGTGCGGAGCAACTAAACAAAGTTGAGTGGGTAATTTAGCAATATAAGGTTTAGAAGCGAATTAGTTATTAGTATATTGGCTTGCAGCAATATCGATCTTCTTTTCTGGCATTGGCGCTCCTAATTTTTTCAAATATAAAAAGTGAGAACGAATCGCAGCGAGCATACTCAATTGGTGATAAGGCAAATTGTACCGAGCGGCATATTTTTGAATGTAAGGAGTTACTTCCGTATATAAGGTATGCGGGATTTTGGGAAATAAATGGTGGGCGGCATGCGAATTAAACCCACCAAAATCCAATTTGCTACTTTACTAGTAGGATGATAATCCATCGCTACCGCAAGCTGATGTTCATAGTAATCAAATGGTAAAAAACCTGCTTCGTTTGCCACTGGAAAAGCTGTTTCTAGGGTCAAATGCGAAATGATCAAAGTTAGTACAAAGAAGATAGAAATGATAAAATGCATGATTAGAAATGCTCCTAGCACCTGAGTCCAGGTAAAAGGAGTAAAGATAATGGGTATAACAATGGTGTAACAGAAATAAAGAATTTTTAGCCCAATAGTTTCTAGGATAAAACTTTTAGTATAATGAA
>JBGCFY010000139.1:0-7377 GCA_045110315.1 Saprospiraceae bacterium | reverse complement strand
CCGTACAGATAGTCGGGCTTTGTTCCGTTTCTAAAATTGGCAAAGCGTTAATGACTACTTCATCGTATCCTGGGCAACCCGTACCATCCGTCACAGTGACTCCAATCGTTCCTCCTGATGTAATAGAAATGCTTTGTTCCGTAGAATTAGTAGACCACATATAATCTGTATAACCCGAAGCGGCGACTAAAGTAGTTCCTTCTCCAGCACAGAAAACTAAATTTCCTTGAATATTCGGATCATTATTCACACCTGCACAAGGCAAGGGTAAGAAATAGGCAGTAATGACATCACCAGATTCAATACTCATGCTAATGGCTTCAGAAAATTGATCCGGACTAAATACATTACTTGCCACCTCCCAGTGGTCAAATTCCCAATCGGTCGCTGGAATTGCTTCTAAATCAATTCCAATACCACCAAAATAAGTAGTTACCCAAGGATAGTTAATTCCAACAGTCGTATTTGCTTTGACATTTCCGGAGTTACTTGGTGCTACATTAATGGTAATATCATAAGGTCCACTTAAGCCTTGATCTTCGTAGCAATCAACGATGGCATTATCAATAACCGTGCATCGCTCTTCGATAAAGTCTCGCATTGCTTGAACGTTGGATTCCCATTCCGCAACCGTTCCTCCCCAACGACTAATTTGTCGAGGCATTTCCGGTGCAATTCTACCAATCAACTCATCTAAAAAGCCAAGCATGAAGTCACAGTTGAAGTATAAGTTATTCAAGTCGGCGTAACGGTTAATATATAAAGCAAAAAAGTCTTCATTTTGTAATAAAGTATTTAACATAGGAATATGACCTTGTCCTCCGGGATCACCTAGTAATTCGGGATTACAAGGATCGGCATTTGGTCCCGTGGAAGGAACACCCGTATAGTTGATGTAGTGACCGAAAGTAGCATCTTCATCCCAAAGCGCATATCGCCATTTCTGTGCCCCTCCGTCGGGATCTCTTCCTCTCCACCATGCGGTATTCCAGTTCAACCAGTCACTAGATACATTGTGCGAATGTAATATCATGTAATCAATCAAACTCAAGACATTGAGTTGACTTTCAACGTAAGCATAATTCGAAGCATCAGTCATATCATTGCTAAGAATGTAATCAACTAAATCATCCCAATCGTTAGCATTTCCATATTCCGCCCAGGTACCACCCCAAGTTTTGATAAAATCAATGTCTTCTCGATCTTGATCGTAATAATAGTCGGTGAAATCGTGGTCATCTACTTTTTCTCTCAACTCATAAACTCCCCAATATTCCCCATTGACATAGAGAATACAAGGCTCGTAGGTTCGTTCGTCCATTTCTAAGCCTGCTTTTTGCGATAATGCGTGTACATAAGCATCTCGAATGTGGGCACTACCATCTTCGAAAGGATAATTATCATTAGCCGCCGCTTTTAGCATCAAGCGTTGGAATTTATCTCGTTCGGAGTACTCAGGGAAAATTTGATGCTTCAAGGCATAATCATCTCCGAATTGATCTCGGGTGATGTAATCAATTCCTCTCTGGGAATATGCCCAAGAATCATTACCATGCTTGTTAAACTCTCCAGTAGCATCTGCCACTCGGAGATGGTCTTCATCGAATAGTTCGAAACTACCTTGTGGGTCGTTTTGCGTTCCATTCATTAAGGATTCAAGACTAGATTCTCCAGAAATAGAAACAACTGGAATACTATGTTGATCTGCCCCAAGGAAAAAAGTATGGTAATCAACAAAACTCGGCAAGACTTGAGGATCGCTACTAATGGCAATGGATTTTACAACAGTAGTGGCATTTATTTGAAAAGGTCCCGTGTAGAGTGTTGAACCGGCCGTTGGAGTCGAACCATCTAAGGTATAGTAAATAGTGATGTCCATTTCTGGGGAAGCCAGCGTAACCGTGACCGGATCTGGGTAATATCCAGCGTCGGGGCTAATGTTGGCACGACTAGCATAGGTAGTAAAAACGTTGACGTTTGGTCCTCCGGGGGTCGGATTGGTCAGCACTCCCCAAGTGTCTCCTCCGTTTACTGTTTTTCCCCAAGAATGATTTTTCTTATTGGGTAAATCAATTTCGTTGAAATCAAGAATAGTTCCAGTCGGACTCGCGAAAACAACTGCCTCGCTGCCTCTAGTTTGGGTGATTTTGAAGCTGGTGTGTACACTTAGCCCAACCCAGTTGTCTTTACCAGAAGCATAAACAACAAGATAGCCATTAGCAGGAATACTAATGCCATTTGGAAACTCCCATTTATCTGGATTCGTCATTCTATCACTAAGGTGATAACCCGACAAATCGAAAGCAGTATTGGAAGTATTGTACAATTCAATCCAATCCTCGTATTCTCCAAAATTGTCTTGATCAGCGTCAAAGTTGGCAGCAGAGAACTCGTTGATCACAACTTGTGCTTGGCTCGTAAAAGCCAGCAACAGGAAAGTTAGTAGTAGTGGAATTCGGTCTAGTAGAAAAATGGTTTTCATATGAGGGAATTTTAAAATGAATTATTAACTTAAAAATACACAAGCTTTTAAGATTAGACTAGTCTTTTTCCTAAAATTGTCAATTTACATGCAGCCTAATAGGTCATTTGTCATTAATTAGGCAATGCATTTGCTGAAAATTAGAGATAAACTTATACTCGTTTGGCGAATTATCAAGGTTTGGACTTTTAACAATGAGGAAAGCGTAAAATTTATAGCGGAAAAACGCTGTTTTTTTTGAAAATGACTTTTGATTTTCTTCCTCTTTTTGGTCGCAAATAAATTGTGAAACCTTACCCTGATCCTTAGGTTTTGAAAATTTGGCTTTAGACAAAAAGTTCTTGTAATTGATTCAAAGTAGTGTAGTAGCGTATAGATTTTTTCAATAAAAAAAATCAAATAACTTATCTCATGCTAAAAGATCGAGTAAAATGAAATTTCGATGCTAAAAAATGCCCTAAAAATGACCTGACTGCAAAGAAATTTTCCGCTTGAATAAGTAATTCCCATCTACTTACTTATCTTGGCTTCATGGATTCTAAATTTGATGTAATCATCGTTGGTGCAGGAATTGTAGGCTTAGCCACAGCCTATTTTTTGACGAAAGAGCGGCCCGGCTTGAAACTAGCCATTTTAGAAAAAGAAGCTGCAATTGGTCAACACCAGACGGGACATAATAGTGGGGTAATTCATTCGGGTATTTATTATACACCGGGAAGTCTCAAGGCCAAAAATTGTAGGAGAGGTTATCATCAATTGCTGGAATTTTGCGAAACGCACGGCATTGAATACGAGCTTTGTGGTAAAGTAATTGTAGCAACCAATGAAGCCGAACGCCCGCAGCTTGATCTGATCTTAGAAAAAGGATTAGCAAATGGACTAAAGAAAATCAAAAAAATTAGCAGGGAAGAAACGCTAGAGATCGAACCTAACGTCAATGTCGTAGAAGCCATCAAAGTACCCGAGGCGGGTATTGTGGATTATTTGGAAGTGGCAAAAATGTACGCCAAATTGATTACCGCAGCGGGCGGACAAATTCTAACGAAGCACAAACTGTTGGAAGTCAAATTAGGAACGCCACACCATCAGATACTTACTAACCAAGGAGATTTTCAAACCAAAATGATTATCAACTGCGCAGGTTTGTACGCCGATAAGCTGGCACAGATGACGGGACAACATTTGGATTTCAAAATTTTACCTTTCCGAGGGGAATACTACGAATTAGTCAAAGAAAAAGAGCATTTAGTTAATCACTTAATCTATCCAGTTCCAAACCCCAATTTCCCATTTCTAGGTGTACATTTTACGAGAATGATTAAAGGAGGGATCGAAGCAGGACCTAATGCCGTGCTTGCTTTCCGGAGAGAAGGATATAGCCGATGGGATATCAATTTTCCTGAACTATTTGAAACGCTTGGTTATGCCGGATTTCAAAAACTAGCAATGAAATATTGGAAAGATGGTCTTGGAGAATTATATCGTTCGTATTCTAAAGCAGCGTTTGTAAAAGCATTGCAGCATTTGATTCCAAGTGTCCAAAATAAAGATCTATTTCGTGGGAATGCGGGAGTACGTGCACAAGCTTGTCAAGCGGACGGAAGTTTGATTAATGACTTTTTAATTTTGGAAAGCCCCGGCGTAATTAACGTTTGTAATGCTCCTTCACCAGCAGCAACTTCTTCAATTTCAATCGGAGAGACAATTGGACAAAAATTATTACTGCATTGGGATAAGTTGTAATAATCTTGTACTTTTAAAACTAAAGAGGGAAGTTGTTCAGGACTAAATTCTCCAGTTGTCACAATATAATCGAATTCTAAACACGTTACTAAAACAACTTCAAAGAAATACTTTTTTTTTAAAACATAATCGTTCTGATTTTTAATCGAAGTGTCAGCCATAACGCTCTAAGTTGAAAAACCTTTGCACACTTCACGAAAACCCTAATAAAATGAAATTATTAAGTAGTTTGTTGAGCTTAATGCTATTATTAGCTACCATTAATATGGCTCAAGCCCAATGTAATCCTGCTACCGAAAGCGGAATTCACGTCGTCCAAAAAGGAGAGACACTTTATCAAATCGCCGCCAAGTATGGCGTTTCGGTCGCTGAAATCTGTACGCAAAATCAACTAACGCTCAATCAAACTATTCCCGTTTGTACCGAATTGAGCATTAAGGAGGCAAGACTTGCCGCACGACCAATGGAATTTAATCGTACCCAAAACATAGAAGTATTTACCGATAAATCAGTTGCACAGAATACCCAAAAACAAATGGGAAATAAGCATCGGGTTAAAGAAGGAGAAACAATTGCTGCCTTGGCAGAATTGTACGGTTATACCGAAAAGCGATTTCGAAAATTCAACGCAATGGGACCTTACGAAGAGGTAACCCCGGGTTCTATTCTACTTTCCTCCGATTGTAGTTGTGGAAGAATTGGTACAGGGACACAAATGACGAACCTAAGTCAAAATAATAATGCACAAGCCAATACACAAACTACTGCCATGGGAAATACGATGAAGCCTACCAATACAACAAACACAAATACCACCAATGCAACGTCAACGCCGATGGTAGCTTCAACACAAGCCGCAGCTTCCTACATGACGAAGGAAGAATTAAGTATGGTAGACGAAATTAATTTACTACGCTCCAATCCCGCAGGCTACATACAATACATAGAAACTTATGTTCGCAACGAAAAGGCAAATAATGGTTTTCCAATTGATCAAAATGTAGTAGACGAGTTAATTCGAGAATTGAAAAAAACGCCAACCTTATCAACTTTGTCGCCAACGGCTTGTATTTACGATGCCGCCAAAAAGCACGGAGAGGATTTGATTAAAATGGGCAGTATAGGTCACGTTGGTAGCGATGGTGCTTGGCCTTGGGATCGAGTAAAAAGAGCTTGTTCGCAAATGACAGATGGCAACGAAAACCTTGTCGGTGGTCCGGATCAAGTACGGGCTTCCGTCATCATTTTACTCATTGACGAAGGGATACCTAATCGTGGACATCGCAAAACTTTACTAAACCCTAAATGGAAATATGTAGCAACACGTAAAGTTGGAAAAGTAGGGTATATGCCAAATAGTTGGGTGCAAAAGTTTGGTGCCTAGGTTTTAATTTATTATCTATTTTGTAGAACTTAAAACTGCCTTTTCAGCGATCGTTGGAAAGGCAGTTTTGTATTGGGTAATTATAAATATTAGGCAATATTGTTTAGCTCAATAGGTATAAATACCTTTTATCCTAATCAATTCTTTCTCATTGGAAGAAGTTGATTTCTTTTGTCTAAATTTGATATTGCTCCGCCGAAAGTTTTTCACCAAAACCAAGTTTATGAAATTGGACGATTACGGGTAATGGCGTAGCTTGTGATACGCGGATGGAGCAAAAGGCAAATCGCATTATCGTGCAACAAAATTAGTCTGGCAAAATAAAATTGCCTTTCACGCTTTTGTCGAAAGGCAATTTGTCATATTTTAAATTGGAAGACAGGATTCGCCTTGAATCAGCTCTAACTCCATGCTAAAAACTCATCCCAACACTAAAATAGGCGGAGGTAGTGACTCCATCAATGCCTTTCGCAAAAGGAATCGTTTCGCCATTACTTGCTTCAAAGTTACTTGCGTTGCCAATCACGGAATTTTTCCGGATATCAACGCCACAATCGAAGGTAAACTTGTTCCATCTTTTTTGATAGCCAACTTTCATTCCTAAGCCCCAAGTAGTTTGTTTGGTATTACCTGTAAATACATCTTTGGATGGTGAAGAGAAAAGAGGTTCAAGGTTAAAATATGGTTCGTATCTTCCTTGATAAGTTTGTGAATAGCGACCAAGACTAGCTTGAGGAGCAAAATAAATGCCTTTTAGCTTTTTACCAAGCTCTCTTCTGCTAACGTAGAAACGATATTCTAGGGATAAGCTATGTCCGACTACTTTATTCTCAAGCGCTACTGTTTTCTTGACGCCAAATAGATCGAGTATAAAGAATGGCAGAATAGGAAAAGAGAATTTAGATTGATTGGCGGCTTCGTCATAAGCGTGCAAACGATAATTAACTTGAACGGAGCTAAAGGAATTAATGGCGTGTTCGAAGTTTAAGTTGATATTCCCTCGCGTTCCCAACCCGACTTTGACATTTTTGTCGTAGTTAATTAACGGCTGTTCTTGTGCCTGAATAGGCGTAACCGCGAAAAAGACGATGATGAATAATAAGTATTTCGTAATGCTACGGCTAAGGATAATCGTTGAATTGTTCATAACGTGTTTTTTAATTTCTAATGATTACTAAAGTTATTTTAAGCTCTATTTTGAAATAACTTGACCACAATCTATCCTTAAATTCATCGCATTTTGAAGTCAATTATGCGATAGGTATATTTTTTTTTATTGCATGTTAATACCTTTTAAGATTTTTACTTTACTCTTCCCATTTTCAAGCGCTTTTCGCTTATTCGGGAAGCCAGTAAAACGAATATTTCATTATTCCTATAATTAAGAATCACAGCTTTCCCATAAATTGAAGCACCAAAAATTGAAATTGCTTGCCTTGTTTTCTATTTTTACACCATGCAGAAGGAAAGAAATGCAAAAAAATTTGGTGCTTACATTGATCGTACCATGAAAATTATCCGCCACAATTACCTACAGAAATTTAAGGCCTTGGGCGTTGACCTTACCACAGAACAGTGGGTGATTATGGATATTCTATACGGGCAAGAAGGACTATCTCAGCAAGAGTTAGCGACAACTAGTTTTAAAAATCCACCCACCGTTTCCAGAATCATCGACTTACTTTGTAAAAAAAAGATTACCGAACGAAAACCTTTTGCGAATGATCGTCGCAAACACAAAATTTTCTTGACTGACACGGGGATTGCT
>JBGCFY010000138.1:0-10084 GCA_045110315.1 Saprospiraceae bacterium | reverse complement strand
TCGATACCAAACTAGGCTATTTTTACCAACGACAATATCCAAATCGCCATCACCGTCAAAATCACCCGCTTCGATCGAACTATTCCCAAAGGAGTCGTCAAAACCAATGACGTGAAAAATATAATTATTGGCACCGTCCGTATTTTCGTACCAACCGAAAGCGTCCGAATTAACCTCTATAATATCCATATCACCATCACCGTCCATGTCGTAGGGCTTCAGCTCTCGCCCATCGCTAGCACTAGCAAGTACGATATCTTCTCGCGCCCACTGCGCCGTTAATATAGTTGTAAAAAAAAGAGAAAAGAGGATTAGGGTAGTTATTCGAATCATAAGTTTTAGTTTTTGTTTTTAATATTATTCAAAACTAGCTAGAATCTATTAAATTGCCAAATCGCTATTGGCGAGAAGCTATACTATTTTAGGAAAAGTGTAAGCTGCCAGTCGTAAAAAAAATTATATTGTATCCACCCTTACCGTTTCTCGGTCAAACTGAGCTTCTATTTTTTGATAATCTATTTTGCCAACAGCCCAACGACCTTGCGCATCCGTTCCCAGGGTTAGCTTTAAAATTAGCCCGAAGTGATATTTTTTAATGGGTACATCACAACCAAAATTGCCCAGAGAATAAGCTAGTAGTTGTTCTTTTTCTCCCAATGCATAGCTAGAGACCTGCTGCGGCACGTGCGCGTGGTGACCGATAATTGCGTCCCACTTTGCTAATAGTTTTTTTCCTTGTTTGATTTGTTTAGGATTAGCGAACCCCATCATTTCGTATCCCCAGTGAGGACAAAGCATTTGAAAAGCGGTAGCTGGGGAATGGTATTTTGCTAGCTCTGAAAGTTGAGCAACGTAACTACAAGGCTGGTTGGACCAACGAGTTGCACAGGTGAGTTGGACTTCGTTGTCGCCTAAGATAATTGATGGCTCGTCGCGGCGACCAATCGCCAAGAAGCCTCGATCTTTTAATAATTGATAGGAATAATTGAATTGCGACCAACCAAAATCTCCAGTGTGATTATTCGCACAAGTTAGAATAGTACGCGAGGGCGGAAACCAATCCGCAAGAACCGATAGTATATTTTCTTGATGGACTAAGCCTCCGAATACGCGCTGCGCAGTTGGCGTAATCATCGTTCCCTCAAAGTTGCCAACCAAATAATCTGCTTCCGCAAAAAAAGATTTAACTCCTGTTCCGATCTTTACGGTGCGGTGCGGAGAAGGCATAATATCTCCTATGAAGCCCAAGGTTAATTTTGGCGTTATTTTATTTAAAACTTTACCCGTTTCCAATTCCTCTGCTAGTTCCTGAAAACGTTGAGAAGGTCCCGTTATGACGTGACTCAAATATTTCAAGCAACCACCGAAGCTGTAAGGCACCGAAAAATACTTGCGTTTTTTTTCGGCATTCCAGTTTGCTTCGTCAACAGAAAGAGAAGGAATAAAGACTTTCATCAATTGGGTTTGGCGTTGAAGTTGTTTTGAAAACCAAGATAAGAAGAATAACTAGATAGTCGCTATGGGAACGTTGTTCAAGTCGATTTTCCAAAAAAGTTGTTAAAAACAAGAAAGCCAATTATCACCGAAGTAATAACTGACTTTCTAAGTTTCAATTTTAAATTATTGGTCTTCACCCTAAACAATTAGGATATACCAAGGCTCGTTTTTGGAATGCTAGCGCCACTTTGACACTAGACTTTTATTGCAACAAGTACTTACCCATTTCACTATTTCATCACCACCACGTTTACAACTTTGCGATTTTGTGGCGTTTGTAAAATACAGTAATAGTAACCATTGGCTACTTCGTTCAGCTGTAAAGCTACTTCGTGTGGTCCTTCTGCTAAGACTTCTCCTCGCAGTAAGGTTCTGACCAATTGTCCACGGGCATCTCGAATCTCTAAATTCGTTTCTAGCCTTGCGGGCAATTCAAAACGGACGACCGCTTGATTTTTCAGCGGATTAGGCACCACGGATAATTGTGTGACTCCTGCTAGTCTGCGTTGTTCGGCCTCCTCTTCTGCGTGGGCGACATCAGTACCTGGTAAATCGGGTCGACCACTCGTACAACCTGCTTGGATTGTTTTAAATGTTCCTCCCGAGTTTACTTTAAAGCCACCATTCAATTTTACGGTTGGACTTCTAAAGGTAATATTACGACCACTAATTACTGTTCCCGTCGAAGTAATGCTGCTGCTTGCTTGGTGCAAACCATTGGCAATCGTTCCCGAACGCGTTAGATTGGAGGGACAGTTTCCGCCACCGCCACCAGTGCTACCGCCGTTGATTAAATTGTAATATCGTGGCCAATCCCAGTTCGGTCCTGGATCCCAGTGTCCATTGCTATTCAAGGAAAGTGGATAATGACAGTGTCCTTTAATTTTGACGGAAGTCGATAACGGATCAATTTGACCCGCTGTATTTGAAGGTCCATTGTAGCAAGTCGTCGGCGAAATGCCGTAACCACTCTGCGTAATGTCTTTGACTAAAGCGGCGGAACTATTGTACATCGCCGTGGTGTACCAAGAAGCATCATTGGCAAAACCTTCGTGTTCCAAACCAATTGAATAGCTATTTGCACCACCGACGTGCCAAGCTTTTCTGGATTCTCTGACCAGCTGCACAATGTAGCCATCGCTACTTCGCAAACAATAATGCGCACTCGCACTAAAGTTACAATTGTGAAAAAGCGTATAGGTCGTGTAGGTAAAATAGCCTTCCATGTCGTGAATAACAACGTCGGTAATTGACACACCATTCCGACTACTATGACAAGTCGTTGGTACCCAATCTGCGCCACTGTAATCTTGGCTCACTACTCCTGCATCTTCTCCGTCGGGTTCAACGGGTGCATTTCGATCTATTTCTGGTATCTCTAATCGAACTACCTTTTGCTGGAGAACATTTAGTTGTTCTTCGTCAAAGTAGCTTGGTGGATCAACGTAAGGATTCGCGCGGGAAAACTCAACGTTTTTAAAAGTAATCCCTTGCTTCACGTCGCGTAGAACAACCCAAATGAAGTTGTCTTTTAAGAATCGTGCAATATCGGATTCATCGGGAATACCGATAAAATCCTCCACAATTGGAATCCATTTTTTAATATCCGTTGCACTCAAATCTGAGTGTCTTCCTTGCAACGCTAGATATTCAGCGACACCTAGAATATTTTTTCGAGGAGAATCCAGTAATTCTGCGGGAGAATACGAACACCCCGAAGCAACTTCATAAAGGGTATTATTAATTAAACCTTTGCCATCTTTGACTAAGGCCATTACCCCGTGAATCTGAGGCGTGCCACTACAGGCGACGTGCGCTTCATCCGGGCGACGGTGTTTTAATCTTGTAGTATTGAAACTTATCGCTTCCAACAAACCTGCGGGTAAAATGGGATATTTTTCGTAGGCTTCTTGAAAATAACTTTTCAGTTGGACTTCCGGAGAAATGCCCGATAAGTAATCAATAGTAGCATCTTTGGTATGTAGCTGTGACCAAACCTTTTCGCAATCTATGGCTAATAAGCTCAATACCATGAATACCAATAAGAATTTATTTTTCATGATAAACTTTTTGTATTCCTTGATCGCTCACCAACGTTGACAACGTATGAGAGCATGAAGATCGTGGAATTATGAATAAAAAGGCATAGATTATTTTTCTTCTAATTTTTGCATCAAAGCTTCAATTTGCTTTTGCTGCGCATCAATTTGTTTTTGTTGTTCTTTCATCGCTTCTACTAAAATCGGTACCAATTGAGTGTAAGATAAAGCGTACAAATCTTCCGTTTCGTTGTAATCTACGACGGCAGGAATTACTTTTTGTACATCTTGCGCCAAGAATCCGTAGTTATCAAAACGACGACGATCTTCTTTTTGAGCTTGGGTGCGATCAATTTCAGCTTGGTCCGTTGCCAAAATATTTTCATCGTTATTGCTCACTAAAGCGGCTTCTCCTTCTACGCCAGAAGCGATAAATTGAGCGTCGTCTGTAGTTGCACTGGCAGTTGTTGTTGCTGCGGAAGCAGTTTCCGTTGGGTCTGCTTTGAAATCGTATAATTTTCCATCCAGTTGCATGACTAAGGCTAAAGCGCCGCTGATGTTTCGAATATTTTCTTTGGTTCTAGCATCTGATAAAGAATATTCGTACTGACGATATAGGCTTCTGAAATATCCATAATTCCAAGTACTTGCACTTGTTCCACAATATCCGGCATTATCCGCCCGAGGTAAAGAATAGTTAAAACGAGAAACACTACTCGGATCGCAGTAATAACTGGAACTATTCCCATCTTTATAAATCCCAGACCAGGCTTCTTTGTAATACAACGAACTTGCCCCGAGGTAAAAATTGTTGCTAGAGTAAGGTCTCAAGTGCCCGTTTACGCGAACTTCTTTAGAGAACCAAAACATCGGGCGATCGGTAAAGAAATGAGACCAAGAAGAATTGGCAGGACCAGCATCCATGTAGCCCGAAGGTGTTCGTAATCGAACGGTATTGGAAGAACCTTTTCCTCGAAACTCGGTCGCTCGCAGCGTACCGTTGACGTCCGTCTTGTAAGATGGTGAAGAAGTTCCAACGCCGACGCGACCGTTAGATTTTACTTCAATTTGAGCGACGACATCAGTGGACATCGCCAACGTAAATAGGATTACGCAAAAAATTGTCATTAAATTTTTCATAATAATAGTTGTTGGTTTTTCGGACAAAAGTTAACTCCCACGCAGCAAGTTTCAGGTCTAATAAGACACTAGACCGCTACGGTACGACGTGACAACTCACACTCGTCCTTATAATAAATAGAATATATTTGCTTATTGTAGTTTGCTCACATCAACTTAGGTAAATCTACAGGGAGGACCTACCTATTTTTAGTACTTAGAAAAACTTGTACTTCACTCAAAACAAAAGTTAATCTTTGTTCCTATTTAGAAACATTAATTTTTTGTTTTAACAATAAGTGTTAGGCGATTTAGCGTAACCGTCGTAAGTAAATATAGATACTTCGAGCGATTTTGCTATATGATAATTATTAATTTTGTTTTAGTACGTCAGGATAATAAAATCATTGGGAGCTATCGGATTGAGTTAAAAAAAATTTAGCGATAATGATTCATTATAATGAACAGGTACTTTTTTAGAACGGAGAAAATGACGCTTGTTTTTTTATTATTTCTTGTTTTTCACAAGCTTTTATTGGTAAAATATTTCAATGCGTTTTAAGTTTCGCGGCGCACTTAAGATTCGGCGCATTTCTTTTGTAGAAGTTATTTAGCGCGACCAAGATACAATAAGTTTTGAATTATTCCCTATGTAAAACTGCTTAATCAAAATTATTTTTCAAAAATTAGTTTCTCTATTTCACAAAAAAAAGGTTTACCTCAAATAGAAATAAAGACTCGAATTAGCATGGACAAAACGTAGGTTTATGCTTTAATAAAAAAGAATTTAATGAAGTCCTCCTTTAAAAATTTTGCCCCAAATTACAAGAAATACTTATTTACTTAGCCAACCATCTTGCTGGTAAAGTTGTACCGCTTTTGCGACCATCTTTTTAATTTCTACCTCTAGTTCGTCGTTTAAATATTTTATGTGGAAACAAGATTTTCCTTTTTTAAATTTCTGTAGCGTCTCCGATAAGTCCGTGAATTCATCGGCGTGCGTATACGCAGGGAAAAAGTAAAAGCGTACATCTTTAACTTTGGGCACCAAGCTAGAGAAATAAAACCCATCAACCTTCTTTTTACCTTGCATGACTTCAATCGTGCCTGCTACTTCAAAATTTGTTTCTTTATCTACTCGTACTTTCAACGGTCCTTTAAAACTTAACAAAATATCTTTTAATCGAGTGCGAATGGCCGGAACGGTTGTAATCATAATTTTGAAATATTTTTGAAATATTTTTGAAGAAAAAATCACTGAGCTGCTTTGCTAAGATACAATTATTTTGATTTATTTTCGACTGGCAACTGTAAAATCAGATTCCTAGCAACTATGGTAAAGACTCCTCTTAATCGACCAATAATATTCAGTACGAGGTTGCGGTAAGTTTGCCAGCAGGCTACTTCGAAGGTTAACTTAAGTTTCAAAGAGTAAGTCGATTGCTAAAAAATAAACTTTGTGATTGCTAGAAAATGAGAAACGAATGTTTATTTTTGCCAGCAAATTCTATTTGTTTTAAAATTAAGCAGCTAACTATGGAAGGATACGAAAAGTATATTACACAATTTACGGACTGGGCCGTTGTCTTTGTTCCCAGACTCTTTTTGGCCATTATTATTCTCTTCGTTGGATTATGGATTGTCAAAAAAATGAGTGCCCTCGTCAAGCTTTCGCTAGAGAAGGCCAATATTTCTCCTGAAATTCTGACCTTCCTCAGTTCAATTATTGATATCATCCTAAAATTTGTCGTACTCCTTATTGCAGCGGGTGTCATAGGATTTGAGGTTTCCTCGCTCATTGGCGTTTTTGCGGCGGCGGGTTTTGCGGTAGGACTTGCGCTGCAAGGTTTCTTGGGTAACTTTGCCTCTGGTATTACCATTGTATTTTTCAAACCCTATAAGGTTGGGGATTGGGTTGAGATTTCTGAAAAATTTGGTAAAGTAGAAAGTATTCAAATTTTCAATACCACCATTATTACGCCCGGAGAAAAAACGCTAATCATTCCCAACGGAAAAGTAACCGATGATATCATTACGAACTTTTCGATGCGCGGACACATCCGACTTGAGCTTACGGTAACGATGCCTTACGCCGAGAGCTTTCCCAAAATCAAGTCAATCATTCTTGAGACGTTGAAAGATGCGCCTAATATTTTACAGGATCCTGCTCCTCAAATAGGAATTGAACAGTATGATAGCCATAACCTGAACGTTGCCATTCGACCTTTTATCAAACCGGATGATTATTGGGATGTAACTTTCGATATTTACCAACGTATCAAAGATGCTTTCCACAAACATAATATTAAAGTAGCTTACTCCGAAGGAATTGAACTCGGCGATATTGGGGATTAATTTTTCTCCATGAGCCGTAAGGATCAATTAATCTTTAGGGAAGTGTATCCCGAATTTTTCAATGGTAAAAATTCGGGATATTTTTTTGTTAAAAACAAAGAAAGCTTTTACCACCATACAAAATTGTACTTATGGATGAGAGTCTAGCCAACAATTTTAAACCAAGAACATTAATCTCCGTTTTGTTTTGTATTTTGCCGTATAATTTTTTTAGTAAAATTGAATAACGAAGTTGTTTTAAAATTAAAAGAACGCTTCAATCAAAATTAGAAGTTATTTTAAAATAGAATATGAGAAAAGTAAAAATGTACATTGCTGCTAGTTTGGATGGAAAAATTGCTACGCCTGACGGCGATATTAAATGGCTAGAGGATATTCCTAATCCCAACAAATTGGATTATGAATACGCGAACTTCCTAACGACTATTGATACTACGCTCATGGGAAATCTTTCTTACCAAAAAATCATGAGCTTCGGGATTGAGTTCCCATACCCCGATACAACCAATTTTGTTTTTACCCGACAAGAAAACCTAGCCGCTACCGAAGATGTAATTTTTCAATCGGGTGACTTGATTTCCTTTGTAAAAGATTTAAAAACGAAACCTGGAAAAGATATCTGGTTAATTGGTGGTGCACAAATTAATAGTCTTTTATTTCAAGCAAAACTCGTTGACGAAGTTTGGCTTTTTGTTATGCCAATTGTCATTGGAACAGGAATCCCACTCTTTGCAGAAATGCAAGTCGAACAATCTATGAAACTGATGGAATCAAATGCTTATCCGACTGGAGTTGTTTTATTAAAATACGGCTTAGGAAAAATTAAAAAATAACATAAGAAAAGCTGTGCACCGCGTTAAGTTGTTTTCTATTACAAGAGAAAAAAAACAATGTAAATACAAATTTAATTTACGAAATCTTTTTTTTGTTTTTTTTCAAAAAAACAAGCTTAAATTTCATTCGACCACGCTTTTAGGGAAATAAAAACAAAGTATTCTTATATATATTGAATTTTTTGTATCGATTTTTATACATTAGCAATTTATTCATAAAACTCAAATTAACTTATGAGCAAATTAGATGACGCACTAGAACTTTACGAAAAAGAAATGACTACGAAAATCGGCATGAAAAAAGTCGATACCGTTTTACTTCGGGCAGTAGCCAAAGCTTGCGGACCAGCAATCTACAAAGCGGACGCTTCTAAGGTTTCTTGTTCTGACAAGACTGAATTAGAAAGAGTCAAGAAGAACTTTTTACTGAAAAAGCTAGAGTTAAAAGACACGCCAAAATTAGACGAAGCGCTTAAAGAAGTTTGCAAAGAAATGGGTTCTAGAAATAGAAATAAATACCGTGCAATTTTTTACTACATGTTAGTTAAGAAGTTCAGAAAGTCCGGTATGTTTAAACCCAAAGCATAAACACCTACCCTTAAAAAAGCTTGATTAAATTTTTAATCAAGCTTTTTTTTTGCTTCCCTTATCCTACACGCGCGCCATTTGTCACGCCCCTACTCGGTCGCAACAAAATTGTACCTTCTTTTTCACACACGGTCGCTAGCACCAGTACTTCTGACTTGATTCCTGCTACTCGTTTCATTGGAAAATTAAGTACGGCAATCACTTGCGTTGCCAATAAATCTTCCGACGTATAATTCTCCACTAATTGCGCCGAACTTCGCTTGACGCCTAAGTCTCCAAAATCAATTTTTAAAATATAGGCAGGTTGTTTTGCTTTAGGATTGAGGCGTACTGCTATGATTGTTCCTGCGTACATCCCAACTTTGAGAAAGTCGGTAAATTGTATCTCTGCCAAACTTTGTGGTTGATCCATATTACTTATTTTTAATCCGTAGAAATGACTTTGAATTCTAAGTAAAGCTACTCAATTTTATTTGTCCATTGCTAAAGAATTATGGCGCTATTTTTGAAGTTACTTAGCGAGTAGATTCGACAATCAACCAAGTAACAAAAGAACCTGGTTTGATTCCAGTTCGTTCTACTCCGTTATCAAACGCCATCGACAACTTACAATTCCCTCCTACAAGTTGACGAACACAACCCTTTTTATGATAAAACATTTAATCCTTTGCACATTAGGCTGTTTACCTTTGCTACTCGTGGCACAACCCGACGAGCGTTTACATCCCGGTCCTAATCTAGTTGCCAATCCAAGTTTCGAAGATCTGCGACGAAAGCTGCCCGGTTACGACTTGGATGGTTCCATTGCTTTTAGAAATTGTATTGACAAATGGATGAGTCCAACCAAGACTACTCCTGATCTAAAAATGAGTGTCAATCAAGATGGCACGGACGTACCACATCAGGGAAATAGTATGGTTGCCATTCTCAGTCATAATCCACAATCCAAACGTTCGGATACTTATCGAGAATATATTCAAACTAAGTTGAATAAGCCTCTCATCGAAGGAGAAGAATACTACGTTGAATTTTGGATTTGTCGTGCCCACAACGCTGCTTTAGTGTCTAATAATATTGGTGTTGCTTTTAGTCCGGTGCCCATTCTTCATCAAGACTATGAACCTTTACTCGCGATGAAACCTGTACTCAACGAAAAACATCTAATCAATCCAAGCAAAAAAGAATGGGTGAAAGTTTCTGGGAATTTTGTGGCGAGTAATCGAGAACAATTTTTGATTATTGGTAATTTCTTCATCAATCGACAAACTAAATTTGAAAAAGCAGCTGATGCCAGTTCCGATGCTTTCAATCAACCGTATTATTTAATTGACGATGTCGGCGTTTATCAACTTAATGTACAGCCAGAACCGGAAGAATCCTTAGCGACCTTAGAGGTTGCCGTGGGACAAGTCATCCAACTGGATCGAATTTATTTTGAAACGGCAAAGTGGGATTTACTAGAAGCTTCTTTTGAGGAACTAGCGGAATTACATCGCTTATTGAACGAACATCCTTCCATGCAAATTGAAATTCATGGACATACCGATAGCCGAGGTGGGGAAAATTATAATCAAAACCTTTCCGAAAATCGCGCGAAAGCTGTTCATCAATATTTATTAGATCAAGGGGTAGACCCAAGCCGAATTGCCTACC
>JBGCFY010000137.1:0-18382 GCA_045110315.1 Saprospiraceae bacterium | reverse complement strand
TGGAAGCTGTCTTCGATTCCGAGAACGCAATGATTCAATGCGTCAAGAATTACGAAAAGGCTTTGCAACAGCCCGAAAAAGAAGAAGCCTTGCAAAGTGCAATGATGCAAATGGACGATTTGAAAGCTTGGGATTTTGAGGCTAATATTAAAGAAATTCTTTCCAAACTCAATATCAATAATCTCGACCAACAGGTTTATACCTTATCGGGTGGACAAAAGAAACGCTTGGCACTCGCTAAGCTTTTAATCGAGGATCCGGAGTTTGTTATTCTTGATGAGCCGACCAACCACCTGGATTTAGAAATGATTGAATGGCTAGAAAAGTATTTACAACATAGCCGCTTGACGATTTTTATGGTGACCCACGATCGTTATTTTCTGGAAAGAGTTTGTGATACAATTATTGAATTGGATGGCGGGGTGCTTTATCGCTACAAAGGAAATTATTCTGAATTTTTGGAAAAGAAGTTTCTTCGAGAAGAAGTGCAAAGTCGTACGATGGATCGCGATAAAAAAATGTTCGAACGAGAACTACAATGGGTGCGCCGTCAACCTAAGGCAAGAGGAACTAAAGCGAAAGCGCGCGTAGATGGTTTTTTAGATTTAAAAGATAAAACTACCCAAAAGATTGATCGTACCAAACTACAGATCGAGATAAAAGGGAATCGTTTAGGAAGCAAAATATTAGAAGCTCATTATATCAATAAAAGTTTTGATGATCTTAAGATCGTTGAGAATTTTCACTATAAATTTAGTAAGAAAGAGCGAGTAGGAATCGTTGGCCCAAACGGAGTAGGGAAGACCACTTTTTTGAAAATGTTGACCAAACAAATTCGACCCGACAGTGGAAAAGTGGTAGTGGGCGATACCATCGTTTTTGGCTATTACACCCAAGCGGGTATGGAGCTGAAAGAAGATAAACGTGTGATTGATGTCGTACAAGATATTGCAGAATATATTCCGCTAGAAAAAGGAATGAAAATTAGTGCGGCACAAATGCTAGAGCGTTTCATGTTCAATCGGAAGCACCAGCAAGTATACGTTTCTCAACTCAGTGGAGGAGAGCGTCGTCGGTTGTATCTCTTGACGGTTTTGATGGCCAATCCCAATTTTTTAATTCTGGATGAGCCGACGAACGATTTAGATATTATTACGCTCAACGTTTTGGAAGATTTTTTACAAGATTTTCCAGGTTGTGTGATCATCGTAACGCACGATCGTTATTTTATGGATAAGTTGGTTGATCATTTATTTATTTTTGAAGGCGACGGCAAAATCCGCGATTACAACGGAAATTATACGGACTACCGAGAAGAGTATAAAGCAAAAGAACATGAAGATCGGAAGCAAGATCGATCAAAGCAAAAACAAGAAGAAAAGGGGAAAGTTGCCGTCGAGTCTAAGAAAGAAGAAACGCCTCGCTTGACGTATCAAGAACGGAAAGAATTAGGAAAATTAGAAAAAGAAATTGAAAAATTAGAACTCAAAAAAGCGACGATCATCGAAAAATTTAATGATGCGAATCTCGCGCCACAAGAAATTGAAAAACTTTCGATTGAGCTAGGGGCGATTAAAGATAAAATCGAAGAAAAAGAATTACGCTGGATGGAATTGTCCGAATTGGCGTAGCGTCTAATATTTAACTTCTTCGTATGCAATTTAGTCTAGTACAAATAATTGGTTTGATCCTCTTGGGAGGAAGTTGCTTTTTGCTGGGCATTGGCTTTCCGGAATTGATCCGACGAATGGATTATGGACGAGATTTATGGAGAGACGGGCTATTGCTGATTTGTATTTTAGGAATCGTATGTTTCGTTACCGGAATCGCAACTTTACTCAAGAAGAAATGGACTCGCCCCGTGATCACGATAGCGCTTGCTACGATTGGCCTGTACTTTGCTTATATGTTTTTATCGGATCTGCCGAATAGCGGTAGGAAGCAATTCTACTACGTCTTGACAATAGGATTAGTTGTTTTCACTTTGTTACTATCTGGTATGCTCTATATCAATAACGATAAAGTGATTGCGGATTATGAAGTGGAAGAAGGTCGAAGTTTATTGGAAGAAGATATTTTAGATCTTTAAATGATTAGAACAATATCAAATGTAAAAGGGAGAATTTGAGGTTTTCAAATTCTCCCTTTTACGATCATAAAACTGATGATCAAAAAGTAGCACGGATTTTATTTTTTAGCAGCCAACTTCTTAATTTTATCTTCTAATTCGTATTCATCGCCAGCTACATAACCACTATGCTTGTCTACGATATTTCCTTTTTGGTCAATGACTAAAGTATAAGGCACCGTTTGGAAATTTAAAGCTCGCTTTAATTCTTCTTTTGAATCTGAAAGGATCGTATATTCCCACTGCTTAACATCCACCATTGGTCCTACTTTAGGCAAAGCCCGAGCATTATCAATTGTAATCGCTAAAAATTCTACATCGTACTTTTCTTGCCATTCTGGGTATAAGTCTGCAACTGCATCCAGCTCTTTTTTACAAGGAGAACACCAAGTTGCCCAAAAGCTAATAATTGTAATTTTACCATTTTTCCCAAAATCTTGAATATTGACAGTCTTACCATCTAAGGTTTTTACATTAACGTCTGGTAAAGTATTTTGAGCAGATAATTGAGTAAAGCAAGCAAGACAAAGGGCAAGTGTAAAAAATTTGAGTAATTTCATGTTGGATTTAGTTTATTTATTGAATTATTGCCAGATGCCTGACTTTTACATTATTAATATTTTCTAATTAAACAAAAAGGCTCTAATTTCGAAGATCGAAACCAATATCCTGATTGTAGTTTAAAGTTAAGTGAATTTCATTTCCCATGTGTAGTTGGAATGTGGTTTAACTAATTTTTAACCATAATTAAGGTAAACACGACATCGAAGTTTTTTAAAAATCCCCAAAAGAAGCCTGTCCTAAATAAAATAAAACTATCGCTTGGCTTGGCTTTAATTTTTTGAATAACTTCATCAAAACAAACGAAACTTTTAAACTGCTTATTCCATTTTAAGCATCGCAAATTAAAAAGAATGCCAATGAAAGTCTTTAAACTACTCGTTTTAAATCTCTTATTTTTAAGTTTTTGTCAGATAGCTTACGCTCAGAATGAGGGTAAGAGCAATTCGCTGGGAGGTGTTTTCTCCGGTAGCTTAGAAGCCAATGGAAACTTTTTTATCGCGGACTCCGCAATTGGCGCCGTGGGAACACCACAGTATGATCGTCAATTATACGGAGCAGATGCTTGGATGGATTTACGGTATAGCAATTGGGGTTTTGACTTTGGGGTTCGCTTTGATATGTTTAATAATTCGATCTTACTCAATCCACTCGGTTCGTACTCTGATCAAGGCATTGGCCGTTGGTACGTCCGTAAGAAAATTGATAAGTTAGGTATTTCTGCAGGATACCTTTATGACCAAATTGGGAGTGGGGTAATCTTTAGAGCCTACGAACAAAGACCGCTAGCTATTGATAATGCTTTATATGGTGTTCGTTTAACCTATGACTTGCTAGAAGATTGGCAAATCAAAGCTTTTTCCGGAAAGCAAAAACAACAATTCGAATACTATGGAGCGACGATTCGTGGATTGAGCGTAGATGGTTTTGTAAGTGGTGGCGAAGAAGCAAATTGGTCGATTGCGCCCGGAGCTGGTGTCGTCACTCGAACTATAGATGATGAAACAATGGAAGGGGTCGTGAACCAAATCGCTACCTATAATGTACAAGATAGTACGGGATTGAAATATAATTCCTACGCAATGACTTTGTACAATACATTGACGGTAGGAAAATTTAGTTGGTATTTCGAAGGTGCTTATAAAACGGAAGACGTAATGACGAATCCGCTTTTGGAACGTTTAGATCGACAAGGGACGTCTACGATTCCAGGAAAAATTATCTTGGAAACTGGAAATGTACTTTATTCTAGTTTTAGCTTTTCTACGAGTGGCTTTGGTGCTACTTTAGAATTAAAACGAACGGAGAACTTTAACTTTAGAACTGATCCATTTGTCGTTTTGAATCGAGGAATTATTAACTTCTTACCACCAATGACACGAGTGAATACCTATCGACTAACGAGTCGTTATGCACCTGCTACACAAGAGTTTGGGGAGAAAGCGATTCAACTTGACCTTAGTTATGCCGCTTCTCGTAAACTGCGTTTCAATGTCAATCTTTCTAATATTACTACTTTAGAAGATGATGTTTTGTATCGAGAAGCGTACTCAGAGGTGACCTATAAGCATAAACGAAAATGGACTTTGATTGGAGGGTTGCAATATCAACAATACAACCAAGAAGTTTTTGAAGAAAAACCTGACGTTGGCATTTTAACTGCCGTTATTCCTTTTGTAGAGTGGCAATACAAGCTGAGTCGGAAAAAATCTATTCGTTTTGAATTACAATACATGGACGTAGCCGAGAAGAAAGATTTTGGTAGTTGGGCTTTTGCGTTAGCAGAATTCAGTGTAGCGCCACATTGGACGGTTACTATTTCTGATATGTACAATATTAGTCCTACAAAAAGAACAGACAACGAAGATATTCATTATCCAAGATTTGATGTTTTTTATACGCATAAATCCAATCGATTCTCTTTGAGTTACGTTAAACAAGTGGAAGGGATTGTTTGTTCTGGTGGAATTTGTCGATTAGAACCTGCTTTTAGTGGGGTGAAAATGTCAGTTAATTCTACTTTTTAAGCCGCAGATTAGTTGAAAGTCAAATCCTTTTTTGCGCTGGTAATGAGCGTTAAATAAGTTGGGTCAAATAAAGGTGTAACTTTAGTCTTAGTGATTTAATTACTACTTAAAGCAAGATTTTTGCAAGATTTTTGTTTAAATTAAGAGTGAAGTTGCTTAAAAACGCTAAAAATCTCTGCTTGTCGATGGCTTTTCGAATTATTAAACAACTTCATTAAATCAAAATACTTCTTCATTTAATTGAAAAATAATTAGAGTATGAAAAACTTATATATCCTTTGCTTAGCGTTATGCGCGATGGTCTTTTTTACGGCTTGCGACGAAAACAGCCCTGAGATTCCTTGTTTGAGTTGTGGAAATAATAATGGCGGTCCTGTTGCACCAGATGCTAAGAAAGTAATTATCGAAGAGTTCACCGGAGTACGTTGTGTCGCATGTCCCGGAGGAAGTAAAGCAATCGAGGATTTACTTGATATCCACGGAGACAGACTGGTTGCTATATCTATGCACGCAGGAGACTTTTCACCACCGATGCCGTCAAGTACTTACGACTTTAGAACTGCCGATGGGGACCAATTACTTGATTTCCTAGGATCACCAGACGGATATCCTTCCGCAGTTATTAATCGCAATAAGTTTGGAGAAAGTATCTTGCAAAAAGGACAAAATAAATGGAATAATTTTATTACGCAATCTCTAGAAGGACCAGCAAAAGTGAATATTGACTTGGATAAGTCTTACGATAGTGGGACTAGAGTGTTAAGCATTACGGTTAAAATTAAGGCTAACGAAACCTTAGATGGCAACTATAATTATTCCGTATTGATCACTGAAAACGGCATCGTTGATGCACAATTAGATGCGGATCAAGGTTTGATTTCTGATTATACGCACAAGCATGTATTGAGAGACGTCTTAACGAAAGCAGACGGAGATCCGATCACTGAAAGTTTGACGGAAGGTGCAGTAATCGAAAAGAGTTTAAGTTATACTTTACCTAACGACTGGGTCGCTGGAAAATGTACGGCGATCGTATTGGTAAGTGATGCAGGAACGACGAAAGAAGTGTTGCAAGTAGAACAGACTAAGATTGCGAATTAAGAAGTTGCTCAACACTTTAACGTTTTAAACAACTTCTATCATAAAAAGCGAAGTTCTTCGATGGAGGGCTTCGCTTTTTCATTTGAGCATAAGCTAGCATAAAGAAAACCTCCATAATGTGGTTTGTGACGAGATTACTTTCCGTGGACTCGGCGAATCAATCTGAACGAACTCCAATATGATAAAGATATAATCCTTATATTTGCGGCTTAAATGAAGAATTATTGCAACGGTGAATCGTTACTTAATAGGATTTTTCGAAATAAGACTATTGCAGAACTTTTTCTAGTAAGCGATCGTTTTGTACCACAACTAGGCTGAACTTTGCAACAACGTTGCATCAAAATATTAAAGTAAAAATGAAGGTTTCATTAAATTGGTTGAAAGATTATCTTGATATTCCGTTATCGACAACGGAGGTTTCTCTACTCTTAACGGATATTGGTTTGGAAGTGGAAGGAGAAGCCGAAATAGAAGATGTGAAAGGTGGTTTGCAAGGGATTGTGATTGGTAAAGTAGTGACTTGTGACAAACACCCTAACGCAGATAAACTCTCTTTGACAACGGTAGACGTTGGTGCGGAAGCGCTCTTACAAATTGTTTGTGGTGCCCCAAACGTTGCTGCGGATCAAAAAGTATTAGTTGCGACTGTAGGAACAACGCTCTATACGCCAGAGGGAGAAGCGTGGAAAATTAAAAAAGGAAAAATTCGGGGAGAAGTTTCAGAAGGAATGATCTGTGCAGAAGATGAATTAGGCTTGGGCGAGAGCCACGACGGAATTATGGTTCTGCCAGATTCGGTTGAAGTAGGAAGTTTAGCGAGTGATTATTTTAAGATAGAAACGGACGTTGTTTTTGAAATTGGCTTGACGCCAAACCGTTCAGATGCGACGGCGCAGATTGGAGTAGCGAAAGATTTGGCTGCTGCTTTGAAAGTATTACATCAACAAGATGCGAATGTGAAAATGCCTGACGTTGCTGATTTTGTGATTGACAATCAGGACTTGCCCATTTCGGTCGTCGTAGAAGATGCGAAGGCTTGTCCACGATACTCGGGTTTATCTATTTCGGGGATTACTGTCAAAGAATCGCCCGCATGGATTAAGAAACGCTTAAATTCGATCGGTGTTCGACCGATCAATAATATTGTTGATATCACAAATTTTGTTTTGCACGAATTAGGGCAGCCCTTACATGCTTTTGATGCGGATAAGATTGCGGGGAAAAAAATAATCGTTAAAACGTTAGCGGAAGGAACGAGTTTTACCACTTTGGATGAGCAAGAAAGAAAATTAAGCGCGGAGGATTTGATGATTTGTGATGGCGAAGGAAAAGGAATGTGCATCGCCGGCGTTTTTGGCGGCATTGCTTCAGGAGTAACGGAAGCAACAAAAAATATTTTCTTAGAATCGGCACATTTTGAGGCGATACAATTACGGCGAAGTAGTACGCGACACTTATTATTTACGGATGCTTCCAAAATTTTTGAAAAAGGAAGTGATCCCAATGTTACTTTATATGCGCTTAAGCGAGCGGCTTTGTTGATCAAGGAATTGGCGGGTGGAAGTATTTCTTCGGAAATTGTCGACGTTTATCCTCAGAAAATAGAGCCTCAGCAAATTGCAGTGAGTTACCACAAAGTTACTCGATTAATTGGTGTGGAAATTCCTCATGAAAAAATCAAGGAAATTTTAGTGGCTTTAGAAATGAAAATTATTAGTGAAACGGAAACAGGATTGACGGTAGCTGTACCAACCAATAAATCTGACGTTTTGCGAGAAGTAGATATTATTGAAGAAGTACTGCGGATTTATGGTTTTAATCAAGTACCAATTCCAACTCAAATTAAGAGTACCATCATACCGAGTGTAAAGCCCGATCCACGGCAAATTCAAAACTTGATTAGTGACTATTTGGTTGCCAATGGCTTTGCTGAGATGATGGCCTTATCCTTGAGTCAAGGGAAATATTATGAAGACAATATTCTAGCCATTGAGGAGAAAGAATTGGTTTACGTAAATAATACGTCGAACATTCACCTTAATGTGATGCGACCTTCTGTTTTGGTCGGTGGTCTCGAAGCCATTGTACACAATCAAAACCGACAAAACCCAGACCTTAAGCTTTTTGAATACGGGAAATCGTACCGGAAACTAGAGAAAGGCTTTTCGGAACGTAAGCATCTAGCAATGTTTATGACGGGACAACGCTATACCGAAAGTTGGTTGAATGAGGATAAGGCACAGGTTAGTTTCTATACCTTAAAGCGATTTGTCCAAAATGTTTTAGAGAAATTAGGAATCAAAATGTACCAAGAAAGTGCATTATCCGATCAGGTTTTTAGTTTTGGAGTTTCTTACCACCGAGGACCACAGTCTTTGGTGCAGTTGGGGAAATTACAAAATCGAATCTTGAAAAAGATGGATATTAAGCAGCCGGTATTTTATGCCAATTTTGATTGGGACAATATTCTGAAGGCGCTCAAAAAACATAAAATAGACTTTGTACCGATTACTAAATACCCGTCAATTCGACGAGATTTGGCAATAGTTATTGATAATTCCATATATTTTAGTGATATTGCAGCTATTGCCCGTAAAGAAGGCAAGAAGTTATTGAAAGAGATTAACTTATTTGATGTGTACGAAAATGAGACCCAATTAGGGAAAGGGAAAAAATCGTACGCCGTCAGTTTCATTTTTGAGGATGTAGAAAAAACCTTGAAAGACAAAGAAATTGATAAAATCATGAATAAATTGATCGCAAATTACGAAACGAAGTTAAAGGCTACCATCAGAAGGTAAACGATAAGCTGATTTTTTTTGAATAATACTTACTAGTTTAATGCAAACTTTAAGCGGTAAAATAAACGGTATTGAATTAAAACTTAGGCAACTAGCACTAAAGTTAGAGCGTTTGCAAGAGGAGAATACCGATTTGTTGAAAGAAAACAGACAATTAAAAACTAAACTGAGCCAAAAGCCTAGTACAATTGTAAAAACGATTAAGGAATCGGCAACTGTACCAACTGGAGTGGAGACGGATAGCGTAGAGCACCAAGCAAGTTCGAAGAAGATCAGAAAGGAAATTGATCAATACATTAAGGAAATTGATAAATGTATTGAATGGTTAAGCAACAGTTAGCGCATGGAAGGGAATGATACAATTAATATAACGGTTTTAATAGCAGGAAGGACTTATCCCCTAAAAATACAGACTAGTGATGAGCCCGCCATTCGTGGCATTGTAAAGGATTTGAACGAAAAAATAAGCCGTTTTCAATTGACTTATTCCAAAAAAGATAAACAAGATTGCCTATCCATGGCGTTATTAACGTACGCTGTAGATTTACACAAAAGCAAACAAAATACATCTAGCACTGCTGCTGAACCAGATAAGGAACTTTCCACTAAAATTGAACAATTAGACGAGCTTCTCGATCATTTGTTGAAATAGTTGTGCTACCAGCTTTACCTACCATTCCGACGCTACGTTAAATATTAGACGTACGCAGCTTATACTTTGTTTTTTAAAACAACTTCTTATTGAAATAAGAGTTTCGAGCATTGAATGCTTAATTACTCAACTTGAAAATGTACCTTAGCTGATGCGTAAAGTAGCACTAATGTACCATTTTAGCTTCGTCATTGAAAGATCTAAGATTTGGATACTTTACTACTTTTGCAGTCTAGAAAGGAAGTAGTCTAAAAAAGGTTTTTCTAGTTGGGGAACGTAATAAAATAGATTTATGCTGACTTTCAGGTGTTTATACTTGACTTTTAGTATTATTTTGAAACAACAGGAGGGAAAAAACGTTGAAAACAATTAATTTATATATATAAAATCACGACAATATGATCGAATTAGGAATAGGCTTACTGGTCGGAATAGCGATTGGTTACTTTCTTGTTCAGCTTTTTGTAAAAAAAGCCAATCAAACTAAGATTGAAGAAATGAATGCGAAAGCTGATCTCGTTATCCAAGAAGCCAGAGTTACCGCGGCAAGAATTGCCTCAGAATCTGAAACGAAAGCAGAAAAATTACTTTCGAAAGCGGAAAGTAAGAACGAAAGCATTAAACAGCGCAAAATTAGAGAAGCGCAAGATCGGTTTTCAAAAATGAAAGGCGAATTTGAAACTGCGAAAGCAAAGCATAAGATTGAGTTGAAAGAGAGAGCGATGGATGTAGTTTCTAAAGAAAATGAGTTAAAACAAAAACAAAAAAACCTACAAAAGAAACAAGAAGACCTGCAAAAGAAAAAAGTGGACGTAGAGCATTTAGAGGTAGAAGCAAAAGCAATTAAGGAAAACTTAGAAAAGCAGTTGAAAATTGTTTCTAAAAAGAAAGAAGAACTAGAAACGGCGAACGAAAGACACATCAAAGCCTTAGAAAACGTTTCTAAATTATCAGAAACGGAGGCAAAGGAGCAATTATTAGAAGCGGTTAAGGCAAAATCAGAGAATGATGCCATGGCTTTGGTTAAAGATACTATCCAGCAAGCTAAAGTTACCGCCAATAAAGAAGCGAAGAAAATCGTCATTCAGTCTATTCAGCGAATGTGTGCGGAATATACGATTGAAAATACGGTTTCTGTTTTCAATTTGGAATCAGATGATTTAAAAGGACAGATTATTGGTCGAGAAGGACGTAACATTCGTGCGTTGGAAGCTGCTACGGGGGCTGAAATCGTGGTTGATGATACCCCAGAAGCGATTGTAATTTCTAGTTTTGATCCGATTCGTAGAGAAGTTTGTCGCTTATCGTTGAAACGATTGGTGGCGGATGGGCGAATTCACCCGGCAAGAATTGAAGAAGTTGTTGCCAAGACGCGCAAGCAATTGGATGAGCAAATCATCGAAATCGGAGAACGAACCGTGATTGATTTAGATATTCACGGTTTAGATCCTTATATGGTGAAAATGGTTGGTAGAATGCGTTACCGCTCTTCCTACGGACAAAATCTATTGAAGCACTCGATCGAAACGGCAAACCTTTGTGCGATAATGGCAGCGGAATTAGGATTGAGTCCTAAGCAAGCTAAAATGGCGAAGCGAGCGGGATTGTTACATGATATTGGAAAAGTAGCGGAAGAGGAAACGGAATTATCACACGCGATTTTAGGGATGAAGCTTTGTGAAAAATACAAAGAACATCCAGTAATCTGCAACGCAGTCGGTGCGCACCACGATGAAGTAGAAATGAATAATATTATTTCTCCCATTACGCAGGCTTGTGATGCGATCTCTGGCGCACGACCTGGTGCAAGACGAGAAATCTTGGAAAGTTACCTGAAACGAATTGGTGAATTGGAAGAATTGGCAATGGGACACGAGGGCGTGCAAAAAGCTTATGCGATGCAAGCCGGACGAGAATTGCGGGTGATCGTTGAAAGTGAAAAGGTTACGGATGCTTACGCAGATGACTTATCTTTCATGATTTCGCAGAAAATCCAAGACGAGATGCAATATCCGGGACAAATAAAAGTGACGGTAATCCGAGAAAAACGTGCTGTTTCTTTTGCGAGATAGCTATAAAATAAATATTCAGAAACTGAATTTTCCCGCAGCTCAAGCAAATATTTGCTTGGGCTGTTTTTGTATTCACAAGCTTTGAAAGCCCTCCGATATATAAAACTGCAAAATCTTTGCAAAAAAAATAAAATTTGGCTTTCAAAACCCCTTTATTATCAGTACCTTTGCAGTCGATTTTAGAAAACCTACAAAATCAATATATAGTGAACAAACTGCATAAATCTGTTTTATCTCTGATTTTACTTTTCGTAGTTGCGTTTTTTAGTTTCTCAAACGTAGCCTACGCAGAAGGTGGTGATCATAATAGTGATAAGCCTTACGATCCGGTTGCTACGGCAATGCATCACATCGCTGATGCCAACGAAATTCACGTCTTTGGCGATTTTCATTTGCCATTACCTGTTATCTTATACGCTCCGGGAGAAGGAGTAGGAAGCGGGTGGACAATTTGTTCTTCTAGCAAATTTCACCACGGAAGCTATAATGGTTACGTTATGGATCACGGTAGAATTAAAAGATTGCAAGATCCAGCGATGACAATTGAGCATATTGATTCTACTACTTATAACGACGATGCAAAAATGGCCTACGTTTGGTCACACGATAAACAATACCAATTAGAAGCGGCAAGTACGGCAGATGGTGGAATCTTCGGAGGAGGAATTACTTCTTTTTACGACTTTTCAATTACTAAGAATGTATTTACTATGCTTTTGGCGACCTTATTATTATGTTTAATCTTTTTAAGCACCGCGAGTGCTTACAAGAAAAGAGAAGGTCAAGCACCAAAAGGATTACAGTCGCTCATGGAAACCTTATTCCTTTTCATTAGAGATAATGTTTCTCGTCCAATGATCGGGGAGAAGCACTACGAGCGATTTCAGCCTTTCATCATGAGTTTGTTCTTTTTCATTTTGGTTTGTAACTTGATGGGATTAATTCCTTTCTTCCCTGGAAGTGCCAATGTAACTGGAAACCTTGGTGTAACAATGGCTTTAGCGATTATTACTTTCATTGTAGTTAGTATTAATGGTAACAAACATTACTGGGAGCACATTCTTTGGATGCCAGGCATTCCAGCTTGGGTAAAGATCATTTTAACACCAGTGGAGATAATGGGTATGTTCATTAAGCCTTTCTCTTTAATGATTCGTTTGTTTGCGAACATTACAGCAGGTCACATCATCATACTAAGTTTGGTTGGTTTGATCTTCGTCTTTGGAGAAAATGGTCAAAATATGGGCGGTGCCTTTGGTGGCGGTGTCATTGGAGTTATGTTTACCATGTTTATGAATATCATCGAGTTGATTGTATCGTTCATCCAAGCATTTATTTTTGCTACTCTGACAGCATCTTATATTGGCGCTGCGGTAGAAGAAGGTCACGATCATGATCACGCGGAAGCAGAGCATCACTAATTGAATATTTAGCGATACTTCCGAACGTTGGAAGTGTCTTTGAAAATAGAATTTTATTTTTTTTTAATTTAACCCTTTAAATTTTTAAAATCATGGGAGCTATTGGAGCAGGTCTTGCTGCACTTAGTGCAGGTATCGGAGTTGGTTTAATTGGTAGTAAAGCAATGGAAGCTATTGCTCGTCAACCAGAAGCTGTAGGTGATATCAGTCGTAACATGTTAATCATGGCGGCATTAGTGGAAGGTGCAGCACTTTTCGCTATTGTTGTTGGTATGTTAGCTGGATAACCTATACCGAATACCAAAAAAATTGCATGAACCACAACGGTTGGTTGTTGGTTCATGCTTTCAAAAAAAATATTTCTACTCAATAATATCTTAAATATATTCCGAAATGGATTTTTTATTTTTAGCAGACTTTTCAGTTGTCAAGCCAGGCATTGGATTGCTTTTCTGGACGAGTATTATCTTTCTTTTTGTATGGTTCTTCTTAGGTCGTATGGCATTTGGTCCGATCCAAAAAGCATTAAAAGATCGGGAGAACACGATTCAAGATTCTTTGGATGAAGCGAAGCAGGCACGGGAAGAGATGTCTAAGTTGAAAGCAGAAAACGAAAGTATTCTAGCGCAAGCGAGAGAAGAGCGTGCCACTATTTTGAAAGAAGCGAAGGACGCCAAGGATTCAATGATCAACGAAGCGAAGGTGAAAGCGAAAGAAGAAGCACAAAAAATTGTTGCAAGTGCTAAGGTTGAAATTGAAAATCAGAAGAATGCTGCAATGATGGAAGTGAAGAACAAAGCTGGAATGATGGCTTTGGGCATCGCAGAAAAGATTATCAAGAAACAATTGATAGGAGACGGCGAGCAAGAAAAATTTGCCAACAGTTTGGTTGATGAAATCAAATTGAACTAGTCGCGTAGCGCTTGCTCATTTCGTAAACCTTAATTGAGATAAATTATGTCTGTACAAAGAGTAGCTTCCCGATACGCAAAGTCTTTAATCGACCTTGCCGTGGAGCAAAATAAATTGGATCGCATCTTAGAAGATGTAGAAGCCTTCAAAACAGCAAGTAAAAATCGAGATTTCTACTTGTTACTGAAAAGTCCGATTATCAACGGTCCTAAGAAAAATCAAATTTTCAAGGAGCTGTTTGGTGGTAAATTTGATGAGCTAACGTTGGCTTTCTTGGATATCACCGTAAGAAAAGGACGAGAAACACACCTAGTCGATATCTTCGAAGAATTTGTTGCTCAATACAAAACTTTGCGGAAAATTACGACGGTTAAACTGACTACAGCAACGCAGCTGAACGAAGCCGCTCTAGCTAAAATTAAAGAAAAATTGGTTGCTAGTGATACTACGGACGAGAATGTAGAAATCGAAACGGCAATCAACCCAGCTTTATTAGGAGGATTCGTACTTGAGTTCGACAATAAGCTATATGATGCTAGTGTTGCGCACAAAATGCAAGAAATGAAAAAAGAGTTTGCTAAGAATACTTTTACGAAAGGCGCTTAATTGCTTTTGTAAGAACTTTGCGGAATTTCCTGACGTGGAGACTCCAACTTTGCAAAACTTTAGAAATATAAATTTAAACCACCTATAAAATTATATCAAAATGGTTGATGTAAAACCTGATGAAATATCAGCAATATTAAAACAACAGCTTTCTGGCTTTAAAACAGCTACAGAATTGGAAGAGGTTGGTACTGTACTTCAAGTAGGAGATGGTATCGCCCGTATTTATGGTCTATCTAATGCACAAGCTGGTGAATTAGTAGAATTCGAAACTGGTGTTCAAGCCATTGTGATGAACCTGGAAGAGGATAATGTAGGGGTCGTATTATTAGGAGATTCAGACAATATTCAAGAAGGATCTACCGTGCGACGTACTGGACGAATTGCTTCTATCGAAGTAGGAGAAGAATTCGTTGGTCGGGTTGTAAATCCATTAGGTGTACCAATTGATGGGAAAGGTCCTATCGGCGGTAAAAAATACGAAATGCCATTGGAGCGTAAAGCACCAGGGGTAATTTATAGAATGCCTGTATCTGAGCCATTACAGACTGGAATTAAAGCGATTGATGCGATGATTCCAATTGGTAGAGGACAACGGGAGTTAATCATTGGTGATCGACAAACTGGTAAAACTGCCATCGCAATTGATACCATTATCAACCAAAAAGAATTTTACGATCGAGGAGAGCCTGTATACTGTATCTACGTTGCTTCTGGTCAGAAAGCTTCTACGGTTGCACAAGTAGCTAAAACTTTAGAAGAAAACGGTGCGATGGCTTATACCACAATCGTTTCTGCTTCTGCTGCGGACCCTGCTCCAATGCAATTTTACGCACCATTCGCTGGCGCGTCAATTGGAGAGTTTTTCCGTGATACTGGTCGTCCTGCTTTAATCATTTATGATGATTTATCTAAGCAAGCGGTCGCTTACCGAGAAGTATCTTTATTACTTCGTCGTCCTCCAGGACGGGAAGCTTATCCTGGTGATGTTTTTTACTTACACTCCCGTTTATTAGAGCGTGCAGCAAAAGTAATCAACAATGATGAAATCGCTCAGAGTATGAACGACCTTCCTGATTCTTTGAAAAAAGCAGGAATCGTAAAAGGTGGTGGTTCTTTAACGGCATTACCGATTATCGAAACACAAGCGGGTGACGTATCTGCTTATATTCCAACCAACGTAATTTCGATTACAGATGGTCAGATTTTCTTGGAATCTAACTTATTTAACGCCGGTGTTCGACCTGCGATTAACGTAGGGGTTTCTGTATCGAGAGTAGGTGGATCTGCACAGATTAAGTCGATGAAGAAAGTATCTGGTACCTTAAAATTGGATCAAGCACAATACCGAGAATTAGAAGCTTTTGCTAAATTCGGATCAGATTTGGATGCAGCAACAACGGCTATTTTGGAAAAAGGACAGCGTAACGTGGAAATTTTGAAACAACCACAATATTCTCCTTTATCCGTAGAGAAGCAAGTTGCCATCATTTACCTTGGATCAAAAGGTTTGTTGAGAGATGTGCCAGTAAATAAAGTGAAAGAATTTGAAGAAACTTTCCTTAGCTCTTTAGAGCAAAGATTTCCTGAGGTCTTAAAGACGTTCAAAAGCGGAAAGTTAACGGACGAAGCTACGAAGGCAATCACTGATCTTGCGGCTGAAATCTCTAAGCAATATAAATCTTAAGTAGAATTAAGAATATAAGGAACCACCAAAAAAGTCATTGACTTTTTTGGTGTGTTTTCAAAATAAAAAAGTACAAATCAATGGGTGCAAATCTAAAAGAAGTACGAGAACGGATAAAATCTGTAAAGTCTACACAGCAAATTACCAAAGCCATGAAAATGGTTTCTGCTGCAAAGTTGCGTAGAGCACAGGACGCCATCACTAGAATGCGACCTTACTCTAATAAGCTTAATTCAATGCTCACGAATATTCTTTCTAACTTGGACGGAGATGCTTCTACCAGTTTTGGACAAGAAAGAGAGATCGAGAATGTAATGATCGTGGTCGTTACTTCGAGTAGAGGACTTTGTGGTGCTTTTAATACCAATGTTATTAAAGCAGCCCTAAGGACAGTAGAAGAAAAATACCAGAAGCAATTGGCAGCAGGTAAAGTTTCTGTAATGTGTTTAGGTAAAAAAGGATACGATTCTTTTAAGAAGCGATCAGAATTTAAACTCGTAACAGACTATGTTGATATTTTCTCTGATCTAAGTTTCGATAATGTCGCTCAGGTTTCCCAACGATTAATGGATAGCTTTGAAAATAAAGAATTTGATGCTATTGAAGTTTGTTACGGTCGTTTTAAAAATGCTGCGATGCAATTTGCCGAAGCAGATCCTTTCTTGCCCGTAGCAAAATTAGAAACTACGCCAGGAGAGACTAAAATGAAAGCAGACTATATTTTTGAACCGAGTGAAGAAGAATTACTAAAGCATTTGGTGCCTAGTATTTTGCAGACTCAATTTCAAAAATATTTATTAGATACGCATGCCTCTGAACACGGCGCACGGATGACGGCGATGGATAAGGCAACGGAGAATGCGGAAGATATGTTAAAAGACCTTAAAATTAGCTACAATAAAGCCCGACAAGAAGCAATTACCAGAGAACTTTCTGAGATCGTTGGTGGTGCAGCAGCTTTAGAAGGCGGTGGCTAAATAGAAGTTGTTTCTGATGTTATTAGAAAATAGCTTTCTAGTTTGAAGATAAAAATAATTATGATCGACCTCTTTCTCATCTTGGGAAAGGGGTTTTTTGTTTTAGTTGCGAATCACAAATGGTTTTTGCCGTAGGAGTTGAGAACTAGCTTAAAAAATCAATTAGTCGTACGCCTGGCCCTTAGCGACCGTTGACTTTTCTGTCTAAAAACCTACTTTCGAAGTAGGTTCAAAGCTTCTTGCTCAATTGGATTGAAAATAATCCTTATCTTACCAATTCAAAACTATAAGCTGTCATAAGCGTTACATTAAAGTAGCTTATAGCCCTCTCAAAAAATTACTAGTTGTAGTGTGTTACAGCAGTAATCATTTTAAGCATTGTGCTTATTTTTCTGCCATCAAAGAAAATGCCCTTTAAAATGAAAGCAATAGTTCCTGTTGCAGGTGCCGGTACTCGATTAAGACCACATACCTACACGCAACCCAAGCCATTAATTCCTGTCGCTGGGAAAACCATCATTTCTTTTATTATCGACCAACTCGTAGAAGTGGGTATTCGCGACTTTGTCTTTGTCCTAGGTTATCTAGGAGAGAAGATTAAGTTGTACGTAGAAGAGAAATACCCGGAGTTGAATAAAACTTTCGTCTACCAAAATGAACGCTTAGGACTAGGTCACGCTATATTAACAGCGAAGAGCGCAATTGATCCGTCGGAGGAACTTTTTATTGTTTTAGGAGATACGATTTTTGATGTAGACTTGAAATCGATGATTGAATCGGAAACATCTTGCGTTGGAATCAAAAAAGTAGATGACCCGCGAGAGTTTGGTGTGGTTGAGTTTGATCAGGACGGTTTTGTGGCTCGAATGATTGAAAAACCTAAGATTCCTAAATCAGATATGGCGATTGTTGGTCTTTACAAAATCAAAGAAGTTGGGATACTCTTTGATGCTATCGAGTATAATATCAAAAATGAATTGCGGACACACGGAGAATTTCAGTTGACGGATGGCTTAATGCGGATGATCGAAAATGGTGTAAAGTTTACGGCGATTGGAGTAAATAACTGGTTTGATTGTGGGAAAAAAGAGATTCTGCTCGAAACCAATGCTACGCTCTTAGACCGAGAAGGCTATGCGTCGTCTAACTTACCGAATTACGACAATACTATTATTATCCATCCTGTTAGTATTGGCGAGAATTGTGAGATAACGAATTCTATTATTGGACCACACGTAACAATTGGAGCGAACGTTCGCATTAATTATTCGGTAGTGAAGGAATCAATTATTGGAAACTATGCTACGATTGCAGAAGTTGTTTTAAAGCATTCTGTGGTGGGTAACGATGCGGCAATCAAAGGTTTAAGCCAGAGTTTGAACATTGGAGATAATACAGAAATTGATTTTTCCTAAGATTTTAATTTTTTTTAAT
>JBGCFY010000136.1:0-8324 GCA_045110315.1 Saprospiraceae bacterium | reverse complement strand
CAACCTGTTGGTGATATCAAGAAAGAAGTGTAGGCGTCTTAACGGCTTATCATTTCCTTAGTCACTTCAACAACATCAACCTTCTCTGCAAAGACATTTTGCTTGTCTTAACGGCTTATCATTTCCTTAGTCACTTCAACCCCTCTTTTTCACAAATCACTACTATTCAGCAACTTAACAACCCCTTTTATCCTTGTGGATTGCCCAAATCCTGCATTAGGCATCATATTATTTTTTTTTTAATAAAAAGATATTTTCAAAAATAAAAGTCACTTAATACTTGTTGGTAAAATAAAAATAAGCAAAAAATCGCACTTTTTCCTATCGGATCGATCAGAGACTTTATCCTTATATCTCCTCTTTAATCACCAATACTGCCAAAGGCTGTAAACCAGCTGCCTTTAAAAATCCGGGCGACTGTTCAATCTCCTTTTTGTAACTACCGAGCGAAGTGCCGACTTCGTAGCGTTGATCCAAGTGTGGCAGTCTACTAAAAGCTTCGGGCGGGTAATCGAGACTGATGCGATACTCGTATAATTTACCATCTTGTCGATCGACGTTTTGGTGGGCAAAGCTGATTTGGAAAATATTGCCCGCTCCATTCCAGTTGTCAATGCCGTAAATGGTGTAGATGGCGATTGGTGGTTCTTCCGTCGTTATGGAAGTCGTGTCGCGCTGTTGATAAACTTCTAAGATCGAACGAAAAGCCACTTGCGGATCGATTTGGGTTTTGTTGGCTAATTGCTGAGTGATCAAGGCTTTGAACTTTGTATCCTGTGTTCGGTAAATGGTCACCGACGGATCACTCGACGAAGTACAACTGGTGAGCAGGATAAAAAAACTCATCAAGCAATAACTATAGATTTTCATTCTGTTCATTTTTTAGTGTTCGCTTGGCTTATCATTTCCTGAGGTATTTAACACCACGTCATGAGGAAGCTGCTGGTTTCATCGGGTCTTAACGGATTATCATTTCCTTAGTCACTTCAACACAAACAGATTTGCTCTAAATGCGAGCTTGTTGAAGTCTTAACGGCTTATCATTTCCTTAGTCACTTCAATCCCTCTTTTCTACAAAGCATTAACATTCAGCAACTTAACAACCCTTTTTATCCTTGTGGATTGCCCAAATCCTGCATTAGGCCTCATATTGTCTTTTTTTTAATAAATAAATTATTCCCAAAAGTAAAAATCACTTCATCCTTGTTGGTAAAATAAAGATAAGCAAAAAATTGCACATCTTTGCAACGATGCTAGTTCCTCTTTCGCTCGTAAGCATAAAAAAATAGCCCCGTTGGTCACTCGTAAGCACCAAGGGGCAAACCTCTAAAACAATTGTATCCTTGAGAATAGCGCAAACTTTAAACTAGCGTTCTTTATTCCACCTCCGCAGCTATTCTAAATTCTCGATAAACGCCTTCTTTTTCAGAGGGCACCATTTCATATTCTCCTTTTTTCAAATACACTTTTTGTATGTCTTCTGGAAACTCATAACCTTCTATTTCTAAATAGCCATCTTCGTCGATCGTAAAGTAATCATCCCCTTCGTAAAGGGCTTGATCTGAGTGTTCTAGGATACTTAGTTTAACGTATTCTTTGTGAATCGCCAATTCGGCTACGGTCGTGAAACTTTCTTCTTCTAGCTTGATCTCTTCCTCTTCTACTTTATTAAACAAGTAATAATATGGTCCTACATTCCCGCCAGGTACAACTACTTTATAGCAAAGGCTATTGGCTTGATAGTAACAGTCATCATGGTCTTCATAAGCTTTTTCATTCAAATAAGTAACGGTGATACAACACATAATCGGCGCGTCCTCCTCTCCTTCGTTCGATCGATCAATTACTGCATTTTCCATCTCGGAGTTTACTTTTGCTCCTTGAACGAGATCGGTATTACTTTCTTTACCACAAGAAAATAACAGTAGCGCAAACAAACACATAAACAAAGGGTAAAACATTTTCTTAGTCATAATTTTTAATTTAAAAGATGATAAAATAATTACTTAGAAGCATAGGAATTCCGTTGGAACGACGAGTTCCAAAATCTCATATTTCTAAAACTAAAACTGAAATTACTGAGCACAAAAAAGGATAGTCAGCTTATCCGTAGCCTTGATTGGCTTTCAATTAAATAGACGAGCTTTAAAATAAATATAAGGGGAAATTGTTAAAATAAATTTAAGAAAAAGTAGCAGAGGCTATTTTTTCAGGAGGAAGAAAGACGGAGAAAATACAATTTTTTAGAAAAAAATGTAGCCAATGATATTTCATTTTCGAAGTATTAAACACCTCGAAAACTGAATTCAGTAGTCATAATTCAGGGATATATTTTCAAGTATTCGCTTGACCTTAACTGCTCCTCCAACGAATCAAAAAGAAAATAAAAAGCAACAAGGCAACTGCTAATATTATTTTCCAAAAAGCAATACCTGACGACCAAAGTGGTTCCGCATTTCCAACTTGAATAAAACTCGCCCAGTAGTAAGGATGCGCTAAACTAGCAATTCCAGTAGTTGTTAAATAGCTTCGTTGAGCATTTCCAATCGCTATATTTTTATTTACTCCGTTGTACAAGTTTTGATAAAAGCTTTGCATAATTCCTGCCGTTTTTTTATCATTCACTTTCCACAGACTCGTAATAATACTCGGACAACCTGCGTGTACAAAAGCTCTGGCGAGACTCATAATTCCTTCTCCTTTTCGCAGCAATCCGGTGCCCGTTTCACAAGCGCTCAAAACGACTAGCTCGGTATTTAGATTTAGGTTGTAAATCTCTAAAGCAGAAATATCTTTGTCGTAGAAATGCAAGCGACTTTGGGCAGGATTCAAATCATCGCAGTTGGCGTGCGTAGAGAGATGCGCGATTTTAAAATGGCTTAAACTATTCAGGTAAGCAGCTAGCGTTGCTAACGTATCTACGTAGAGTTGTCCTTTCACAATACTGTCAATTAGTAACACTTCGTACTTGTTGTAAATTAAAGAATCTAGTTTTTCACCATCTCGAATAAAACTAGGACTTCCCGAAAAAGAAGGCGCAAAGCCAACAAAAGATTCTTTAAGAGGCGAAACTTCCTGCTGATTTAATTCCAAAAACAAGGCGCTGGAATAGTTATACGAAAAGTTATAATCTAAGGCTAAATAAGATAATAAATCGTATCTCCCCGTTTTTGTGGCGGGCTTTGCAAGAAAGACATTGAAAGGTAAATAGCCCAACGCTTCGTCGGGGATAATTACAAAGTTCGCAAGCGTTTTGTCTTCTTCGATGATCGCTGCAAAGAGTAACTCGTAAAGTTCAAAAGCGGCATTGGTGTAGGAAAGAAAAGCGCTCGCATTCCCATCGTTAGTGCTAAGTGTATTACGAATATTCGCAATCAATTCGTTGAAATTTTCGGGCTTTTCGCGGGTAAATATTTTGAAGTCATTTTTAGTAACAACAAAGTAGAATAATTTTTTTTCTCCAACGAAGTATTCTACTAAGGCATCAGTATTAGAATTTAGGCTTTGCTGAATCGTCGCGATTTTTGCAATCCTTAAATTATTTCTTTCTTGAAAATAAACGGGATAATTTTGTTTAATCGAAGTTTGAAGTTGCGTTAAGTTTTCATGAGTGTCAAATAAGGCTTGTTCTAACGCTTCCCTCCTACGCTCGCTGGTTTTGAATAGATCAAGCTCTAAGGAAGTAAGCTGCATTTTCAATTCTTTCTCCAAACTGATCAAACTATCCGGCAAAGCGCCACTCCGTTCCGTTTGTAATTTTTGCAATCCTTCGCGTAGCAAAAGCCCGTGGCTTTTTTGAGAAAAATAAAAAGCCAATTCTTTTTTACCCAAAGACAAAGCGAGTGGAATCGCTTGCTCATAAATACCTTTTGCTTTTTCCAACCAGAAGTATTTTGAATCTGTTGCCACTAAAACCTGAATCCGCAAAGTATCCAAAAGTTGATCCGCGAGTTGAAGTGTTTGTAAGGCATTCGCGCTTTGCTGAAGCGCTTGTTGTGCTGCTGCTTTTTGACGGAGGGTTTTTAATAAATATATTTTTGAGTTGATTTTTTCCAAGGGCGGATTAATGGCATAATTAATACTATCCGAAAAGTTCAAGACTAATTGCGTGAGTGCTTTTTGGTAATACTTCAAGGCTTCCTCTTGCTTCCCTCGTCGAGCGTAAGCCGCTCCAATCTGTCGAAGCGTACTCGCTACTTGTTGATCTTTTTGACCAAACAATTTCACTCTTTTTGCTAAAGCTTGTTGGAATAAATCATCCGCCTTAGCAAAGGCTCCCCGACCGAGATACAATTTAGCTAATTCTTGGGTATTCTTGGCTTGGTTGAGTTTAGAAGCTGTTAGTTTTTGGGCTTGTTGAAGCACTTCTTCCGCTTCGGTATACTTCCCCGTGCGAGTGTAAGCATCTCCCAAGTTGTTAAAAATTGTTGCCCAAGTATTTTCAGAAAGACGCATTCTTTTCCTTTCAGGGAAATAGGCAATGGCTTTTTTGAACGTAGTAATCGCTTCCGTTGCCTTTTCTCCTTCTAGCAAAGACAGTCCTACATTTTGATAAAAAATAACTTTCCCATCTTCGCTATTCCTAAGTTTATCTGCTTGCTGATAATAATGAATCGCTCGTTGGTAATCGCCTAATTCATGAAAAGCCGTTCCTAAATTATTGTAAAGTTCAAATTCCGTCGTCATTAAATCTGCGCCGTACTTGGGATAAATCGCTACTACTTTTTCTAAATAATAAATACTGTGTTCATAATTTTTTTTACCGTAAGCCAATGCTCCTTTCCAAAAATCTAAATCACCTTGCATTTCTGGAAACTTTTGAAAAAGCTGATGTCGTTTTCCGTAAATCTCTACTTCATTTAATGTAGTTCCCAAGGCTTCGTACGCGCCTTGGTCCCGCAAAATTTTAGCAACATATAACTTCCCCATCGCCGCGTAAAGTACGCTGTCATTTTTGATACACAAGGCAATAAACGCTTCGTAAAACTGCTTGCTCTCTTCGTAAGCTTTTTGATTATAAGCATCAGAAGCTTGCTCCCATAAGGATTCCATCCGAATACTATCTTGAACAGATTGTCCTGATAATAAAGACATGTTCAAAAAAAATAAACAAACAAGAATTGTTGCTAAACAAAAACGACTATGGATATTTAAAACATACCCATAGTCAAAAGTGTATTTATTATTCATAAAAATTAAATTCGAGAAGAGTTCCTATTCTTGTTTAAATATTTTAACGGTAATCAACTCGGTGACAGATAGAATTTGAAAATAATAAAAATGTTCGGGTACAAGTTCTGAGACCGTTTCTTCAAATTCATAATGCCCTGCTTCTTGATTTTCTGCTTCGAAAAATGTTTGTACCAAATTACCTTGATCATCCAATAACCGAGTCGTTACCTTCGTCGGACTAGTCAAGTCATAAGAGAAGTTGAATTGCTCACCGATCAATGGATTAGGATAAAGGACTACATTATCAATGACTTTTCTATCTGGAAAAGGCAAAGGACGAAAACATCTAGAGTTTTCGTATTCGAATTCGCCTTCATATCCTAAATGAAAACGATAATACATCGTAGGTTCTACGATATCTACAGTAGTTGTTGAGCCTATACCTGAGGCATTTGCATATTCAATCTTATAGTTAACTTTCACCTCATAGACCTCATAAAAATCTGACGGATAGTTGGCGGTATCAAAGTCTATCGCGACATCGAAATACAAACCTGTTACTGTTACCGGAATCGAGGTATTAGGATTATAAAAAGCACCGTTAAACAATAGTTCAAAATCATAGTTTAGGGGTAAAATATTATTACTATTACCAAAGTAGGTTATATCTAGAATTTCTATATTATAGATATACTTTAACTCCTTACAGTTTTCAATGAACAGCCCAAAGTTTCCACAAATTCTTTGCTCAACTGGACCTCCACCGCTAGTATTTCCTACGGCTTCTTGATTCTTATGCTTTTTTATTTTGAGGGCTGTTTCCCCACAAGGACTAGGACGAGGGTTATTGCTTTGGTCTTCACGGGAGCTCGCATTTTGCCCAAAAAGACTAAACGACAATCCCATTAAAATCAGTGCGAGTGTAAAAGTTCTTACCATAATAGTATTAAGTTTAAGTGTTAAGCAATGTGATTTATTAGGATAGACGTAGCTTTTTCAAAAAACAAGGTGAAAAAGAAAAATAAAATTTATTTCAGAAGAAATATCCTATTTTTTCTAGAACTTACGTCTTTCATCATAAAGGAGTTCATCACTTTGGTCTATTTGCTATATTTTTAGTTTGCATCATTAAACTTACCCAAATTTTATGACACAACAAGAATGGATTGATTTAATACAAGCTTACAAAAAAGGGGATACCAATAATTTTGATAAAAAAGTCCTGCGATTATTTCAAGAAGATTATCGCGCCCAACTTTTAGTTTTGACGGAATCAGAAAATGATGCTTGGGATGTTTTTGTCGATGCCATGATCAAATTTAGAGCGCGATACTTAATCGATGATCTTCCTCTTCCGAGAAATATTAGTGCTTTTTTTTACCAAATGCAGAAAAATGTATGGCTAGATCTTTGTCGCAAACGCAACGCGAAAAGGAAGATAAAGTACAAAGCGCTCACCGCTGCCGATATCAAACAAGCACTAACCACTAATATTGAAAACAACAATCAGTTTTTTGAAGTACAAGAACAGGAAAATAATCATTTAGCCAGCTTGGCAAAAGCCATTGAAAAACTCTGCGATAAATGTCGCAGCTTATTAGAGCGACACCTTTTTGACGGCGCAAAACTAAAAGTGCTCAAAACCGAGTTGGGCTACTCCGGCAGCTATCAGACAATTGTAGAAAAAAAGAAAAGCTGCATTAAAAAGTTGACGAAGTTATTCTTTATAGAACTTTCCGAATAAAAATAATCCCATAAAAGTATGTCTGAAAAAGATATTGATTTAATAGAACGTTTTTTTGAAAGTGTATTAGACGAAGCAGAGTTGGCGCAGTTTAGTACTCGTTTAGAAACTGATCCGCACTTTGAAAAGCAAGTTGCAAAATATGAGTTTGCCCTACAAACTGCTACTGCTATTTATGAACCAGAAGCTGCGGCAAACAACGTACAACTTCGCCAGCATTGGAAAACGCAGCTCATTGAAAAAACAAATCTTCCCGTCAAGCGATTCCCTATAAAACAACTTTTGGCCATCGCAGCTTCTTTATTATTTGTTCTCGCACTAGGTTGGTGGTCTCAGCAAGCTTCAACGCAATCGTTAAACTTAAGTGCCGCATTGGATCGTCAAACCCTAAAAATGGAGAATTTTGACATAGCAGAACGTGGAGATATCCGTTCCTTAAAAGCACTGCAAGCTTATGGCGACCAAGATTATCAAACCGTACTCTCCTTGACTACCCAAATTAATTCACAAGAGATAGAAAAGCAACTCCTGAGAGGACGCGCCTTTATTCAACTATCCGAATTTGAAAAAGCAATTCCACACTTCGAAACAGTCATTAAACTAAATCACATCAAAAAAGATGAAGCCATCTGGAATTTGGCGCTTATTCATTTTAACTTAGGCAATACAGAAAAGTGCAAATCCTATTTATCCCAAATTGTCAAGGATGATTTTGGGACAAAAGAAGAAGCTGAAATACTCTTGCGACAAATGGAAAAATAAAGTCTTTTGTTAAACCCACAAAAAAACCTAGCCCAAAATTGGGGATTCCCCGCACAATGCATAATTTCGACGAATCTAATCATCATTTTTACGATTTGCCCGATTCAACGATATGAAGTACTACTTTCTTTTGCAATATCGAATGCTGCAACGACACATGCGCGAATTTGGGCTTGCACCGATCGTTGGCTATCTTTTGGCGAGTCTCATTTTCGTCGGTGCTTCGGCATTGCCTTATTTTAAATTGGCGACAACGGCTCCGTATATTTATATTTTTCTCGCGCTCAGTGTAATTAATAGTTTGGGCAAAACGCAACGCAATGACTTTCTTAAGGCTAATTTTTCGAAGCGCGATTACTATCGTTTGCGTTGGCTAGAAAATACGATTCTTGCACTCAGTTTTATGCTCTTTCTTTGTTATCAAGGCGATTTTATTTTTGCGGCAGTTTTATTTTTAGCAGCGAGCCTCTTAAGTTTGGTAAATTCCAATCGGCAGATGAGTTTTGTGATTCCAACGCCTTTTTATCGTTATCCTTTTGAGTTTACCGTTGGCTTTCGCCAAACTTTTCCCCTTCATTTATTTGCTTACTTTTTGTGTTTCATGAGTGTTTGGGTTGGTAATTTCAACTTAGGAATCTTCGCGCTA
>JBGCFY010000135.1:0-27108 GCA_045110315.1 Saprospiraceae bacterium | reverse complement strand
AATATTAAATCCTAAATCAAATTTACTCGTATCTTGAGAAAAGTTCATCGCCGACAATTCAACATCTCCTAAGCGAACCTCTTCCAGTTCGGTATTATTTTGAAATTCGAATAAGACCTGAAACAATGGACTCCGACTCATATCTCGTCCTTTTTCTACTCGATCTACAATTTTTTCAAATGGCACATCTTGGTGTTCGTACGCTTCTAAAGTAGTCGTTTTTACTTCTGCTAAAAGTTCTTTCCAACTTTGCGTGTCCGTCACCTGAGTCCGGAGTGCTAAAGTATTCACAAAGAATCCGATTAAATGTTCAATTTCCGCTTGGGTTCGATTAGCAATGGTTGTTCCCACACAAATATCATCTTGTCCCGTATATTTATGTAACAGCACTTTAAAAGCAGAAAGTAAGAACATGAACATGGTTACGCCTTCTTCCTGTGATCGACTTCTTAGTTTTTCATGTAGCACCGTTGGGATCGTAAAATTTAAGGTCTGCCCACGATTGCTTTGTACTTTAGGTCTACTATAATCCGTCGGTAAATTCAAGGCTTCTAGTCCTGCCAACTTCGCTTGCCAATACGCTAATTTATTTTCTAGTACTTCGCCCGAGAGATAATTTTTCTGCCAGATTGCAAAGTCTGCATACTGAATTTCGTTTGTGGGTAAGTTGGCGGTAGTATTATTTAATTTTGCTTCGTAAAGCATCACGAGTTCATCAATAAAAATAGGCATCGACCAGCCATCAGAAGCGATGTGATGGAGTACTACGACTAAGACGAATTCTTTCGGAGCAGTTTCAACCAAGTGACTACGCAGCATATGATCTTTATTCAAGTCAAAAGGTTCCATCAAGAGTGCTGCAATAAAATCTGGCGTCACTTCCTTTTCAGATAGATGATTGAGTTGCCATTCATTTTCAGGGAGAACTACTTGAAAGCCTTCTCCTGATTTTTCTTTATAAACCGTGCGCAATACTTCGTGTCGATTGACAATTGCTTGAAAGGCTTCTGCTAAGACATCTTGATCTAAAGCACCTTTCAGCGTAAGCACTATTGGCATATGATAATGAGTACTCCCTTCAAACTTATCAATAAACCATAAGCGTTCTTGTGCGTAAGACAGTGGAATTTCAGTTGGTCGCGCTTGTACAACCAACTTAGGCAAACTCGTTTGTGTTCTTTTTGTCGATAGCTGAATCGCTAATCCTCTAATGGTAGGTTCAAGAAAAAGATCTTTAATTTCGAGATCCAATTCTAATTCTTTTCTAATCGCGGAAACTACCCGAGTCGCTAATAAAGAGTGACCCCCTAGTTCGAAAAAATTATCGGTTACTCCTATCTTTTCTATGGCTAATAGATGCTGCCAAATTTCCACCAACTGCTTTTCGACTGGATTGGCTGGTGCTAGATATGCTCTTTGCAATAAAGCATTCACATCTGGTTCAGGCAGCGCCTTTTTATCAATTTTACCATTAGGGGTCAGGGGTAATTCGTCCAGTTTCACGAGCATCTTCGGCAACATAAAACTTGGTAATTTTTCTTTGAGGTGTTGCTCTAGGGTAGGACGATCATAATGTGGCTCAACAGAAAAATACGCGACCAAGCACTTATGACCCTGTGCATCTTTTTTGGGGAGTACTACTGATCGGTTGATCATCGTAGACTGTTGTAGCACACTCTCAATTTCACCTAATTCAATCCGATGTCCTCGAATTTTAACTTGATCGTCTATCCGCCCTAAAAAGGAGATATTACCATCGGGTAACCATTTTGCCTTATCCCCTGTTCGATATAATTTTTCTCCCGCTTTAAAAGGATTTGAAACAAACTTTTCGTTGGTTAATGCGGGGCGATACAAATATCCTCGAGATAATCCTGTACCACCAACGTAAAGCTCTCCTTCGCTATTAATGGGCAATAGCTGTTGATTGTCATCTAGAATATAAACTGTGGTATTCGAAATCGGTTTACCAATAGGTAACTGAAGTTTGTTGTAATCTTCTGTGGCAACACGATAACTACTTACACAGACGCTGCATTCCGTAGGACCATATAAATTATAAATATCACAAACCCCACTAAACGATACCATCTTTTTTACATCTGCCGCTTCTCCTCCCGTCATTACAACGCGTAAAAAAGAGAACTGCATTGGCTCCATAATACTTAAATACGCGGGTGGAATTGTACATACGGTAAGTTCTTTTTCTCGAATGTATTCAAGGAATAAGCGCTCATCGGCAATGTGATTTTTTCCAACCAACACCAGACTAGCGCCCGTGAGTAAACTCATAAAAACCTCGGGAACAGAAGCATCAAAAGACAGTGAAACAAATTGAGAAATGCGATCCTTTGCTGTAATTTCAAATAGCTTAATATGATCAAGAATGACATTTACTTTGCTCGTATGCTCTATTAAAACCCCTTTAGGTTTACCCGTAGATCCCGAAGTATAAATAATGTATGCTAAATTATTTGCGTGAAGCTTCGTTACTAGTTTCTTCTTAGATAAGGCTCCAATGATCGACCAATCTCGGTCAATCGCAATCAGCGTTAGTACCTCTTCTTTTTGTAGCTCATCAAACAATGATAAATTAGCACTACTTGTTAATACAATGGCACATTTACTATCTTGGATCAAGTAATCAATTCGATCTTGTGGATAGGAGGAGTCGACTGGTAAATAAGCGGCGCCCGCTTTCAGAATTCCCATAATCGCAACGATCATTTCGATGGAACGCTCAAGGCAAATTGCAACAATTGATTCTTCTACGACACCATTATTTCTTAAGTGTCTGGCTAATTGATTCGCGCGCTCATCCAAAGCTTGATAACTAAGGCTTTCTCCTTCGAAAACTACAGCAATGTTCTGTGGAGTACGGCGTACTTGTGCCTCAAATAAATCTACACTCGTCTTATCTTTGGGATAATCAATTTGGGTGTTATTAAATTCTTCTAATAATTTATTTTCTTCCACTTCGGTTAGCATCGACAAGTAACCGATGCGTTCTTTGGGGTTTGTGACTACCGCTCGTAATAAATTTTCAAGATGAGTAGCCATCTGTACAATCGTCTCTGGTAAAAACAGATCTGTACAATATTCAATTACCAAGTTTAAATTTTGCCCCGTCGTACCTACAACAAAGCTCAGGTCATACTTGGCAACATCGTAAGTAAAGTCCTCTCCAAGAGAAAACTCAGTGTTTGGTTCTGCGTTTTGTAAATCGTCAATCGCTGCGGCAAAGGTTTCCGTGGATTGAATAGGCGTACTTTGGTATGAGAACAACACTTGGAACAATGGACTTCTACTCAAGTCTCGTTCTCCAACCAATTGATCGACTATTTTTTCAAATGGTACATCTTGGTTTTGATACGCAGCTAAAGTAGTATTTTTTAATGCTGCTAATAATTCAGAAAACGTTGTTTCTCCTTTAACTGTACTTCGTAATACTAAGGTATTTACGAAAAATCCAATTAATGCTTCCGCTGCTAATTGTGTCCGATTCGCCACTGGACTTCCTACGGCAATATCTTCTTGTCCAGTATATCGGTATAATAAAACTTTGAACGCTGACAACAAAAGCATAAACATAGTCGTCTCTTCTCGTTGTGCTAAATGCTGTAAAGCCTGCGATAGATCAGCATCGAAGCTAATCGTATATCGTTTCCCCTTTGTACTCTGAATCGCTGGTCGTTCAAAATCTGTTGGCAAGTTCAGTACTTCCGTTCCTTTCAACGCCTCTTTCCAATATTCCATTTTTTGATCCAGTACCGTTCCTTCAAAATATCGACGTTGCCACAAGGCATAATCGGCATATTGTACCGTCAGCGTTTCCAACGTGGGAGTTCTTTTTTCCTGCAAAGCCTGATAAAATTCGGCAAGCTCTTCAAAGAAAACACCTTCTGACCAACCATCGTAAGCAATATGGTGTAAAACTAAAACTAGGATATATTCTCCCGTTGTTGTTTGCCATAAATTAGCCCGTAAAGGATACTCTTGTGATAAATCAAATGCTTTATTTAAGGTTTGATTTACCCGTTTTTCCAAAGCTACTTCATCGTCAATGCTTATATTTTTTTCCCTGCTTAACGTCCACTGATTCGGTGGTAAAATCTCTTGATAGACCTGTCCTTCTTTTTCCTTAAAGACGGTTCGTAATACTTCGTGGCGATTGACCATCATTTGTAAAGCCCTTTCTAAAACATCTTTATCTAAAGCTTTACTAAATCGTTCTATAAAAGGAACATGATAATGCGTACTTCCTTCCAATTTATCAATAAACCATAAACGCTCTTGCGCGAAAGATAGTGGAATTTCGTCCGTTCTTTCTTGTGCAATCAGCGTTGGTAAGGTAACTTCAGCGTCATTTAACAAAAGGTGATTGGCTAGCAAAGCAATATTCGAATTTGCAAATAAATCCTTGATCGCTAAGTCTAATTCTAATTCTTTCCGAATCACAGAAACTAACATCGTCGCTAAAATAGAATGACCACCTAATTCAAAGAAGTTATCTAAAACGCCAATTTTTTCTACTTTTAATAAAGCTTGCCATATTTGTACTAACTGCTCTTCCATTTCATTGCGTGGAGCAAGGTAATTTTCGGTAGACAAGCTTGCAAAATCTACTTCGGGTAAAGCTTTTTCGTCTAATTTACCATTAGCATTCAACGGAAAACTCGCTAAGCTTACCAACGCTGAAGGCAGCATATAGCTAGGTAGTTTAGCTTTCAAGTGTGCTAAGGTTGTTTTTTGTTTATAACCCTCATTGGGAATAAGGTAAGCAACGATTCGTTTATTATTCGACGCATCAACTTTCGTCAAAACGATGCAATCCTTAATTGTAGATAGTTCCTGCAAGCGCGTTGTAATTTCTCCTAACTCAATCCGGTATCCTCGAATCTTTACTTGCGCATCTTTACGACCTAGAAATGCTAAATTCCCGTCGGGCAACCAGCGCGCTAAATCCCCCGTTTTATAAATTCGAATCGTTTTTGTATTTGCATCATCTGTTACTTCAAAGTCGACAAATTGTTGGGCGGTTAAGGCGGGCTTATTTAGGTAACCAACAGCTAAACTTGCTCCTCCGATACACAACTCTCCTACAACTCCCCGAGGTACCAATTTGCCGTAATTATCTAAAATATAAATTGAAACGTTATCAATCGGCTTTCCGATGGGTGGATTCATGAGTTGATCTCCTGCTTGCAATTCATAACAACTCGTAACCACCGTATTTTCCGTCGGACCATAGTTATTGATGATCCGATAATTCAATTTGCTAATATCCAGTGCGCCTAATTGATCTCCTCCCGTCAGTAAATAAGTTAGTGAAAGTTTTCTATCACTTGATAAACGAACAAACTCAGGTACCAACGCCGTTGCGATAAAGCTATGGGTAATCTCGTGTGTCTCGTAAAAAGACAATAAGCGCTCAACGGATAAGCGATCCTCGTTATTCACAATATAGAGGCTTGCGCCAACCGACAAGTAAGGCCATAACTCCCAAACAGAAGCATCAAAACCCACTCCCGCCATGAGCGTTGCGTTACTTTGGGCAGAAACTTGGTAGTATCGTAAATGCCAATTGACTAAATTCAATAAGGCGTCAGGATGAATTTGAACGCCCTTAGGCTTTCCGGTAGAACCCGAAGTGTAAATAACGTAAGCTACTTTAGCCACCGATAAATCGACCTCTAACTTTTCTGTTTTTTGAGTTGAAATATTTTTTGCAGCGACTACTAGATCAAGCAATTCAGGTGCATCCTCAGCTTGTAAAAACTCAAGTGTATTGACTAAATCTTGTGATCCAATTAGGCAAGTACAGTTCGCGTCTTCTATGATATAATTAATTCTTTCGGTAGGATAAGCGGGGTCAATTGGAACGTAAGTTGCCGCTATTTTTTGAATTGCTAAGATACTTACAACTAAGTCAAAAGAACGTTCCAAGCAAATACCAACCGAAGCATTGGCAGCTATTCCTTTCTGTGTTAAATAACGTGCTAGCTGATTTGACTTTTCATCTAAAGTTTGATAAGTATAGGTTTTCCCTTCAAAATATACAGCAGTTTTTTCGGGATGGCGAGCCGCTTGTAAGGAGAATAATTCGATAGGACGTTGCTCCGTTGAGTGGGCAACCTCGGTTTGATTAAAGTCTAATCGCAATGCTTTTTCTTCCGCTACACGGAGTAAATCAAGCTTCCCGATCTTAGCTCTAGGATCTGCTATAATCGCTGTAAGTAACCGAGCATAATGTTGGTACATTGTCTCGATCGTTCCAGGCTCAAATAAATCACTACAATATTCTATTCCAATTGACAGGCCTTCCTTGGCTTCGAAAACATTAAAAGTTAGATCTAATTTTGACTGATCCTGCTCGAAATGTTCAAAAGATAAATTCAAATTATCTAATTCAAGGGTTGTAATTTCTTCATTATTTTGCAAGCCAAATAGTACTTGAAAAATTGGACTTCTACTACCACCTCGATTCGTAGCAACACGATCAACAATTTTTTCAAAAGGCACATCTTGATTTGCGTATCCTTCTACCGTTGTTCGCTTTACTGCTGCTAATAAATCTCTAAATCGAAGTTCTCCGTTCAATTGAGATCGAAAGGCCAAAGTATTTACAAAAAACCCTAGCAGGGGTTCCACTTCTGATTGCTGACGATTGGCGATCGGAGTTCCTACGCAAATATCTTCTTGTCCAGTATACCGGTACAACAAAACTTTGAATACCGACAACAACAAAACAAAAAGCGTTACTCCTTCTGCTTGACTCAAACGGTAGAGCTCTTCGGTTAATTTTATATCGAACTCAAATTCTAGTTTCTGTCCTTTGGTACTTAGTGTTTCGGGACGAGCGAAATCGGTAGGCAATGCCAATGGTGTCACCGCAGTCAGTTGCTTTTCCCAGTATTGCATTTTTTGTTCTAAGACATTACCGACTAGATAAGAACGTTGCCACAAAGCGTAATCTGCATATTGAATTGACAAATCTGCTAATTCCGCAGGACGCTGTGCTAACTGTGCCTGATAAAATTCGACTAACTCATTGATAAAGATCGGTAAAGACCATCCATCCGAAGCAATGTGATGCGTAACCATGACTAGAATATGCGTTTGTGGAGCAGTTTCTAATATGGTAGCTCGTAGCATAAAATCTTGCGTTAAGTCAAATGGCATTGTTACCAAAGCGGCTATTCTTTCGCTTAGGTTTGAGACTTTGGGCTCGTACGCTAAACGCCATTCCTTTTCTTCTAATAGCTGCTGAAAGGCTTGTCCATTTTCTCCGTTCAAGTAAACAGTTTTCAGAATTTCTTGCCGATCAATGATCGACTGAAAAGCAGTTTCGAGTGCCGCCCGATTTAGGTCTCCTTCAAATTTAATGACCATTGGCATGTGATAATGAACACTTCCTTCTAGTTGGTCAATAAACCATAATCGCTGTTGCGCAAAAGACAAGGGAACTTCCTGAATTTCGTTTCTATTAAAACGTGGAATGCCATCATCTTTGCTAGAAATCTCTTTAAAGTTCCCCAACTCATCACTTAAAAAAGCAAGAATCTCCGCTTTGTTTTCTTTCAACGCTGCAATAACTTCAGAATCCGGTTGTTTTCCTTTTGCAAGTTTAAACTTCAACTTTCCTTCTTCTAGAAAAACTGATATTCCTTTATCTGATGCCTTATTTAGCAGGCTAATAATTTTAGTAACAATTTCCATTTTTCCCGTTCTTTAATTAAGCGTATTTTAAGGTTTCGCTGACTGATTACAATTCAAAAACTTCTAATTCTTCTTCCGATTCTACCGTACTTTTTTGAATCAACTTGATGTATTCTGCAAAATCTGCGATGCACGAAACCTGGAAAAGTATTTTCATTGGAATGCTTAAACCCATTTCTTTTTTAATGACTGACATAAGTTTTGTCACGAGTAAGGAATGACCACCGATATCGAAGAAATTATCATAAATACCAATTCGTTCTAGCTTTAATAATTTAGTCCAAATGGCCACTAGTTGTTCTTCCAATTCGTTTCTAGGCGCAACATATTCATTTGCCAATAAATAAGATTCATCAGGTGCTGGTAACGCGCGTTTATCTACTTTACCACTTGCGTTAAGTGGTAAGGCTTCTAATGATACCATCAACGTAGGAATCATATAGTGCGGTAACTCCACTTTCAACAAATTGAGAATACTGTCTTTTTCCTCTTGTTCGAAGTTATTACTTGGGACTACGTAGGCAACTAAGTGCTGTTCTTCTCTTACTGTTTTCGTCAAGACAATACAGCTTTCAACGTGAGGTGAGGTTCTCAAGACGGTTTCGATAGCACCTAACTCAATTCGATATCCTCTGATTTTAACCTGATCATCTGTTCTACCTAAGTAGGCAATATTTCCATCGGGCAACCATTTAGCAAGATCTCCCGTGTTGTAAATTTGTTCATCAGTATTGAATGGATTTGTAATAAATTTTGTTGCCGTTAAGGCTTCATCATTCAAGTAACCTGTTGACAACCCTGCTCCTGCAAAATAAATTTTCCCAGGTACTCCGATGGGTGACAACTGTAAGGAATCATCCAAAATGTATGCTCGCAAGTTACTTATCGGTTGACCGATCGGTACCGTTTTGAAAGCACGCCAATCTTCTTTTGAAGTATCAAAACAGCTAACATCAGCTGTAATTTCCGTCGAACCATAAAGATTCAGCAGCGTATGATTTTCAGGGTTGAAGTGATTGTAAAATGCTTCTACTAAAGACATCGGCAAGGCTTCTCCACTACAAGTCCAATACCTAATTTTCTGTAATTTATTTAAATTGTCCGCAGCCAATATTTCTCGAAGCAACGTTGGCACGAGTACCATTCGACTCACTTCATGTTTAGCTAAAGTATCAATAAACTTCGTCGTTTCTAATACCGTCATTTTATCAAATAAAACAACTGGCAAACCTTTTAATAAAGGACCAAACAATTCCCAACAGTGATCCACGAAACTAATTGACGTTTTCATGCAAGCTACTTCTTCCTTCTCGAATGGGTAGTGTGTCCACATCCAATGCAGTCGATTCAAGAAGTTTGCATTGCTGATTGGAACTGCCTTAGGCACGTTCGTTGACCCCGAAGTATAAGAAACCAACAAGTTACTTTTTAGGTTAATCTCAACGTTTAAGTTTCCGGTTGGGCAATTGGCCTTTACAGCTAAGAAATCAGTCATAAAACTGGCATTGATACTTAACTTGCTCGCACTATTCTCAATGATATACTCAACCCGATCTGCTGGATTTTCAACATCAATAGGAACGTAACTAGCCCCCGTTTTTAAGACGGCAAGTATCCCGACGATCATCCATTCACTCATGGCGAGATTCACGGAAACTGAATCACCTGAGGCAAGTTGTTTTTCTGTTTGTAAATAATATGCTAACTGATTAGCCGCCTCATTTAAAGCTTCGTAGCTCATTGGTTGGTCATTAAAAACCAAGGCTGTTTGTTTTGGATTCGCAGCTACTTGTGCTTCAAATAAATCAATGACTGATGCCTCAATTGGAAAAGCTACTTCCGTTTGGTTAAACTGATGTAGGATTTGATCTTTCTCCGTTGCCGTAAGCAAATCAATTGCAGAGATAGTTTGCTGTTCTGCTTCAAGGAGCTGAAGTAACACAACTTCGAAATGATCTTTAATCATTTTGGCGTAAGCCGTCTCCAACAAGCTAGCATTATAACTAAACTTAACGGATAGCTTTTCATCGAGCACAACAATAAGTGAAAGTAAGTAATTCGTTTGCTCCTTCAATTCTACATTTTCAATTCCGAGCATCCACTCTTTCGAAACGACCTCACTAATTGGGTAGTTTTCAAAAACCATAATACTATCAAAGAAATCTCCTTTCAAACCTAACCAAGTTTGTAGCTCATTCAATCCTGTATATTGAAACTCTCTCGCTGCGGTATGACCTTTTTGCAATTCCGTTAACCAATCCGTAAGCTTAGCCGTAGCTTTTACTTTTGAACGAATGGGGAGCATATTGATATATAAACCTACCCGATCTTCCGCTCCGGCGAGTTCCGTTGGTCGACCAGAAACGGTCACTCCAAACGCCACATCTTCGCTTCCGGTATAACGAGACAACAACAGTGACCAAACGCCTTGCACGATACTATTTACAGTAAGATGATTCTCCTGTGCATACCCTTTAACTTTCTCCGTCAATTCCGAACTAAAAACTAAGTCCAATTCTTCTAATTCCCCATCGCCTCTATTTCTATCTACCGTGCTATCTACGAAAGGTAATAGCGAAGGACTTTCAAAGTCTGCCAAGTAGTTTTTCCAAAAATCTTCTGCGGCGAACGAATCCACGGCATCAATATAATTGATATAATCTTCGTAAAGGTCTTCTTGTTTCTGTAAATCTTTTCCAATTGGCTGATTCGATCTTGCGTAAGCTTCATATGCCACTAACAACTCTTCTAATAAGATTGGTGTTGACCAACCATCCCATAAAATATGATGATTTGTCCAGATCATTTTATAGGCATCCGAACGCATCTTCACGAGTGTTACTCTCATTAATGGAGCCACTTTGAAATCGAAAGGTGTCGCTTGATCTGTAGCGAGTAAACTTGCAAACTTTGCGGCTTGCTCTGCTTCTGACAACTGACTATAGTCTAATATTTCAAAGGGCAAGTCTACTTTTTTGTACACGGCTTGAATTGGCGTACTCAGTTCATCATAGAAAAAAGCTGTTCTTAAAATGCTATGATTATACAACATATATTCCCACGAAGACTTTAGCGCTTCAATATTGACGGCGTGTGGCAAATCAAAGTTGTATTGTTCTAAGTAAGCCTTAGAATCTTGATCCAACAATCCGTGGAAAAGCATTCCTTCTTGCAATGGACTCAATTTATACAATCGACTAATTTGATTTCCTCGAAGTCCCTTTTCTTCTTTTGTCCCTAAGAAATTATCTAACTCGTCTGTTGTAATCATAGCAGCCAAACCAAAATCAGACGGCGTGTAAGTCGTCTCCGTTTTTGTACGACAGTGCTCAATTAAAGCTGTTAATTGCTTTAAGAAAGTAGTTGCTAATTTTTCGATCGTACTTGCCTCATACTCTGTACTCGCGTAGCGCCAAGATAGACTTAGTTTCGAATCCGTAATAGCCCCGACTAATTCTAGTTTATGACGAACTGGATAATTAGGACTGACCACTTCTCCATAAGATTCTTCCGCAACGCCCAATTGAGTTTGATTTGCTAAAAGATTATCTAACTGACCAAGGTAATTAAATACCAAATCCCAGTTTCCAAGGTCAAGTTGCGTTCGTACCTTTTCCTCTTCGTGCAAGTAGCGTAATGCGCCATATCCTATTCCTTTATTCGGAATAGAACGCAATTGTTCCTTGACTGATTTAATCCGCTGCGATGTTTCTTTTTCCGATGCAGCCAATGTGAGTACTACAGGATAAATATTTGTAAACCAACCAACCGTATTACTTACGTCAATCGTTTGAGCAATTTCTTCTCGTCCGTGACCTTCTAAAGCAATTAAGACTTTATCCTCGCCCGTCCAATTTGCAATGGTTGTAGATAAAGCAGTTAATAAGATATCGTTAATTTCCGTTTGATACGCAGCGGATACTTCTTGCAATAAAGCAGTTGTTAACACTTCGTCTAAATCTACGGTGTACTCTTCTAGTTCTTTCGCGAGCACTTGTTCAACACTATGATCTGTTGGTAAAGCTTTTACACCTGCCAATTGATTTACCCAATAAGTTTGCTCCTCGACTAAAGGTCTAGCATTTGCATATTCCGTCAAACCTACGACCCACTGCCGATAAGAACTCGTTTTCACTCCTAAATCTATTGCCTCTCCTTTCGCAAGGGCTTCGATGCTACTGGTAACTTGATCCAAGAAAATTCTCCAAGAAACGCCATCAATCGCTAAGTGGTGAACAGCGATAAATAAACGATGTTTTGCCTCTGTCTCCGCCGTTTTCATCCAGCTTACGCGAATAATTTCTCCCGTTTTAATGTTTAACGACGCTTGGAATTCATTACAATGTGCAGTAATCGTGGTGGAAAGCTGCTCTACGTCAACTTTCGTTAAATCAAGTTGTTCCAATTTGAAATTTGACTCGCCGTAAGCTTGCTGCCAAGTCGTCTCATTTTTTTGATAGACAAAGCTGAGTGCATCGTGCTGAGCTACGATGGCTTGAAAAACTTTTTCTAAATCTGTTACCGGAATCGCTTTGTCAATCTCTAATAAAACCGCTTGATTGAAATGTCCCATTTCTGGGTATTCATTGTCAAAGAACCATTTCTGAATTGGTGCTAAGGCAACTTCTCCTGACAATGCGCCTTGTTCTGCGAGGAAAGTATGCGCAGTAGATTCAATAATTTTAGCTAAAGCGGCAATGGTTTGATGATCAAAGACATCTCTTGGCTTTAATTGATACCCAAATCGCTTCGCACGACTCACCAACTGAATCGTGATAATAGAGTCTCCGCCTAGTTCGAAAAAATTATCTTGCGTCCCTACTTTTTCGACGTTTAGTAATTCGCTCCAAACCTTCGCCAAATCCTTTTCAATCGTAGTACTTGGCGCTACAAAATTATCTTTTATCATGGCTGCCACATCTGGACTTGGTAAACGCTTCTTATCTACTTTTCCATTTTTATTTAATGGCAAACTTTCCATCGGGATTAACAAGCTTGGTACCATGTACGCTGGTAACGCTTCCGCTAAATACGTTTGGATACTTACTTTATCAAATTTTGCTTCCCCTACGATGTAAGCGACAAGTCGTTTATGTCCATTATTTTCAACATCTACGATTACAACTCCTTGCTTCACCAAATCGCAACGATTCAGTGCCGTTTCAATTTCTCCCAATTCAATTCGATAACCTCTAATTTTCACTTGATCATCTATTCGACCTAAGTAAACTAGATTACCATCAGGTAGCCAGCGCGCTAAATCTCCCGTGCGATAAATCCTATCTCCTTCTTTCTTACTAAAAGGATGCGGGAGGAATTTTTCGGCACTCAAGGCTGGTCGATTAAGGTAAGCCCGAGCGAGAACTTCCCCACCTACGCACAATTCACCACTAGCTCCTAACGGCACCAATTGTGATGCTTGATCCAATAAATAAACGGTAGCATTCGCAATCGGCTGACCAATTAAGATTGGAGCATTAAGGTCTGTTGGTAATTCATAAACGGTACAACCAATCGTAGCTTCCGTCGGACCATATTCATTAAAAATACGCATCGTTGGATTGATGGATCGTAGCCGCGCTACCTGTGAAACTTCTAGTTGATCTCCACCTAGAATAGCTAATTTTATTCCCGCATTCGGCAACTCTGCTAAAATACTAGCGTGAGCAGGTGTTAATTTTATTGCATTGATAGATTCACTTTGCAGAATTTTTTCGAGTACTAAGTCAATTTCTTTTCCATTTTCAATACTCAACGTTCCTCCTGTTAGTAAAGTCAAGAAAATACTCGTTTGCGTCAAATCAAAAGACATTGACGTGAAGAGTGGGAAATTAAATTGTGCTAAACCTTCACCATATTTTTCAAACCCAAAGTTGAGGTAATTTAATAAACTACCATGTTCAATCATGACGCCCTTTGGCTGTCCCGTAGAACCCGAAGTATAAATCACGTAAGCTAATTGCGATAAATTTATCGTTGGTAAAGCTATCAATTCTGTCGTTACGCTTGCTTCTTCCAATTGGATATCAATAGAGAAGATTGGCAACTGAAATTCGATCACATCAAACAAATGATCTGAATGAATAATTAAGGTTTTGGCTTTTGTATCTTCTAATATAAATTGTTTCCGATCCTCAGGATACGCAACATCAATCGGCACGTAAGCCGCTCCAGCTTTTAGAATTCCTAAAATTGCAATGATTGCCCAATCCGATTTATCCATCATGATCGCAACCAAATCGTCAGGCTGAAGATCATGAGTTGCTTTTAAGTATTGTGCTACTTGTTTTGCTTTTTCGTCAACCTCAGCGTAGCTTAATTTACGATCTTCGAATTGTAGTGCCGTTGCCGTTGGTGTCTTCACCGCTTGTGCCGTAAATAATTCGACAACTGTTTTATCTTTTGGATAAGTAACTGCGGGAGCATTGAACCCTTCCAGTAATTGCGTTTCCTCTTCCGAACGTAACATGGATAATGCACTAATCATGGTAGTAGGATCTGCAACAATCGCTGCCAGCAAATTCGTGTAATGTCCCATCATCCGTTCAATCCGCGCTGGAGCAAATAAATCCGTACAATAAGTCATTTCAAAATCAATTCCTTCAGCCCCTTCCATTACGTTGAGTAAGAGTTCGTATTGTGCCGTTTTGTAATCAAAAGCTCGGTGACTAAACGCTAAATCAGCGGTCTCCAAATTAGGAATTTCAGGATTATTATGAAAAGAAAATAAGACTTGAAACAAAGGAGGTCGGCTCCGATCTCTCGTTTCTACTATTTGGTCTACTATTTTTTCGAAAGGTACTTCTTGGTGATCGTAAGCTTCCAAAAGGTTTTGCTTCAAGTCCCCTAAGAAGTTGGTGAAGCTTGGTGTATCACTCATGTCGCTTCTTAAAGCCAAGGTATTGATAAAGAACCCGATCAGTGGTTCAACCTCTTGTTGCTTTCGATTAGCGATTGGCGTACCAACGCAAATATCATCTTGACCACTATAGCGGTACAATAAAACTTTAAATGCTGCTAGTAAAAGCATAAAGTTAGTTACGCCTTCTTTTTTTGCTAAAAGATTTAAGTCTTCTTTTAATTTTTTATTGATGCTAAATTGGTAAACGTCTCCTTTCGTACTTTGTAATGCTGGACGCTCAAAGTCGATTGGTAGATTCAGTAAAGCGACCTCTTCTAATTTTGATTCCCAATATTTCAATTTTTGTTGTAAAATAGTTCCGTCTAAATATTGCCGTTCCCAAAGCGCATAATCTGCGTATTGGATCGTTAAGTTTGCCAAGTCAGGAACGCGATTATTTAGTTGTGCATCGTAAACGGTTAATAGTTCCTCCACCAAAATCGACTCAGACCAACCATCGGAAGCGATATGATGTAAGACCAATACCAACTGGTGTACTTTGGGGGAAACCGTCAAAATTGTTGCCCGCAACATATGATCTTTCGACAAATCAAAAGCTTGGTTAAGCAGTTTTTCTATTTGCTCATCTAAGGCGCTTTCTGTTACGCCAAATATTTCTTCTCTACCTAAGTTCCACTGATCCTTAGGAAGAACAGACTGATAAGTCAAGCCATCTTTAGCTTCTAAGAATACCGTTCGTAATACTTCATGGCGATTAATTACTGTTTGCAACGCATTTTCTAAAAGCTCAACGTTTAGGGCACCATTAATTGTTAATACTACTGGCATATGATAATGTACACTACCTTGTAGTTGATCAATAAACCACAATCGTTCTTGTGAGAAAGACATTGGAATATTTGCTGGTCGAGTTTGAGCTACAATCTTTGGTAACAATTGCATTGTCGGCTGACTTGCCAACAATGTTGCTAAACTAGCAACAGTTGCTCCTTCGAAGAAATCCTTAATCGTAATTTCTTTTTGCAATTTTTGCCGTAAGGTAGCCACGACTCTCGTCGCTAATAAGGAATGACCTCCCAATTCAAAAAAGTCATCAAACACTCCTATTTCCGGTAGGGCTAAACGCTCTTTCCATACGTCGACAATTAGACTTTCTAGTTCGTTCCGAGGAGCTACATACGCCGCCGTAATCACGCTCGTGGCATTAGGTTCTGGTAATGCTTTTTTGTCAATTTTACCATTTGGTGTCATTGGTAGTTGTGCTAAGCGAATAATCATCCCTGGCACCATGTAGGCGGGCAACTTAGTTTTCAAGTAGCTTCGTAGCGTTTCTTGAATAACTTGATCCTCCTTTTCGTTACTCGTCAAATACGCGACTAAAACTTTCATTCCCGCAGTATCTTCTTTTGCGACTACTACACATTCTTTTACTAGTTGAGCCTGTTGCAATACCGTTTCAATTTCTCCCAACTCAATTCGATGACCTCTTACTTTTACTTGGTCATCCATTCTTCCTAGGCATTCAATTTCTCCGTTAGGTAACCAACGTGCCAAGTCTCCCGTTCGATATAAACGAGCCTCTGGATCCGTTGAAAATGGATTTGCTATAAATTTCTGAGCAGTTAACGCTGGACGATTTAAATACGATTTTGCTAAACCATCTCCAGCAATGCATAACTCTCCGACAACTCCTAATGGAACTAAATCTTCCATACTCACCGTCGTCGTCGTTGCTGCGGTTCGTAGAATATAAACCTGAGTATTCGCGATTGGCTTACCGATATTGATTCGCGTAACGGCACTTAGTTCTTTCACGGTAGACCAGATTGTAGTTTCCGTAGGACCGTATAGATTCCAAACTCTTTTTTGACCAAACTGAGTCAGGGTATTTTTGAGTTTTTCCTTAATTGCTTCTCCACCAGAAAGAATAACAACTTCTTCTTCATTGGTCCATCCACTATCTACTAACAATTGCCAAGTCGATGGTGTCGCTTGCATAAAACTAGGTTGATGCTTCGCAATTAATTCTTGTAATAAGAAACCATCCATCGCAACTGCTCTACTTGCTAAAACAAGTTCTGCTCCGGTAAGCAATGGCATATATAATTCTAAATAAGCAATATCGAAACTGTAAGTCGTCACTGCGAGTAAGCGCTCTAATGTATCTCCAGTATTGACACTTAATTGCTTAATCATAGAAGACAAGAAATTGACCAATGCTTGATTCGTAATCATTACCCCTTTAGGATTTCCGGTAGAACCAGAAGTATAAATAGTATAAACAATACGATCAACTGATCTTGGGACAATCGGTTTTTCTGTAGAAGCATTTGCAATCACAGCAGCTTGTTCTTCTAACAAGATTGCCGTTACTGTTTTTCGATCTCCCAGTAAGTACGCTCGTTCTTTCGTCGTGATTAACCACTCCGTCGCCGTATCATCTAAAATATAGTGAATACGATCCTCGGGATACGCAGGATCAATCGGCACGTAACTAGCGCCTGCCTTTTGAATCGCTAAAATAGTAATCACCATTTCTAACGAACGATCTAAACAAACCGTTACTAAAGCATCCGGCTTAACGCCTTGCGTAATTAAGTAATTAGCCAGTTGATTAATTCTTTCCTCCAAGTCCTGATAATTAAGATTTACGCCCTCGAAAGATAGCGCAGTCTTGGTTGGCGTTTTTACTACTTGTGCTTCAAACAAATCGACCAAAGTCTGGTCCTGCGGATAAGTTACCGCCGTATCGTTGAAGTTGACTAGTAATTGTTGTTGTTCCTCGGCGGGCAACATTTCGAATTGATCTAGGTTTTGTGTTGGATTTTTCAGCACAGAAGATAGCAACAAACGATAGTGTGCTGCCATTCTACGAATTGATGCTGCGGCAAATAAATCGGTACAGTATTCTATTTCTACGTTTATTCCTTCCGATGTTTCGGTAAGGTTAAACGTTAAATCAAAGTTGGCGATATCGTGGTCGAATGCTTCTGCCTTCAACTGTAAGTCTCCTAATTCGAGCGTTGGAATTTCCGGATTATTTTGTAGGGTGAAAAGTACTTGAAACAAAGGCGTACGACTTCGGTCTCTCTTTTTCACCAATTGATCAACAATTTTTTCAAAAGGAACTTCTTGGTTTGCGTATGCATCTAGCGTTGTTTCTTTTACTTTTGCTAATAATTTAGTGAAACTAGCCTGAGGATCAAGCTCCGTGCGTACTGCTAGAGTATTTAAGAAAAACCCGATCAGTGGTTCAACCGCAGATTGGGTACGATTTGTAATAGGCGTACCCACACAAATATCATCTTGTCCTGTGTACCGATAAAGCATCAATTTGAAACCCGCCAGCAAGGTCATAAATAAACTTGCTCCGTTGGCTTGTGCCAAAGCTTTCATTTCTTTTAACAAGTCTCCATCCAACTGAAAATGCTCCGTTGCGCCATTGAGTTGCTGCACCGAAGGTCGGTTAAAGTCCGTCGGTAAATTTAATGGGCTTACTTGATGTAATTTATTCGTCCAGTAGCGTAATTTATGTGCGAGAACCTCTCCTGCGATGTTTGTTTGTTGCCAAATCGCATAGTCCGCATATTGAACAGGTAGCTCAACTAGATTAGCTTGGCGCTCTTCGATTGATGCTTGATAAAGTTCAATCAATTCCTTTACAAAAATAGAAAAAGACCAACCGTCCGCGACAATGTGATGCACCACTAAAACTAAGGTTTCCGTAGACTCCGAAGTTTTGATTAACTGTGCGCGTAATAAATGATCTTTCGACAAATTGAAAGGTGTTTCAATGGCTGCTTTTGTTAAACCATCAAGATCTTTTCCAACACCATTCACTGTCTCTAATGTCCAGCGGTTTTTCTCTAATACTTTTTGGAACGGCTGACCATCTATTTCATAAAAAACAGTTCGTAAAACTTCATGTCGATTGATAATTGTTTGAAAAGCGTTATTTAAAATCACTTGATCAACTTTACCATCAAAAGCTAGTACCATTGGCAAATGATAATGTAAACTTCCTTCTAACTGATCAATGAACCAAAGTCGCTCCTGCGCAAAAGATAAAGGAATAGCGTCAGGTCGTTCTTCTACGACTAAGGCAGGGAGTAAAATACTTGGCGCTAAACCGGTGATACAGTTTGCTAACGTCGCAATCGTTGGAAAGGCGAATAAGTGCTTAATTTCGATGCGTAAACTCAAGGCTTGCTCAATCGCTGAAATCACCCGAGTTGCCAATAAAGAATGTCCTCCTAATTCGAAGAAATTATCATAAACACCTATCTGCTGTACTTGTAATAAATCGGACCAAATCGTAGCCAATTGTTCTTCCAAAGGATTACGTGGTGCGACATAAGCCTCCGTAGGAAGCATTGATGGATCGGGATGTGGTAATGCTTTTTTATCTACCTTGCCGTTAGGCGTCAATGGCATTTCCTCTAACTCCATCATCATATTAGGTACCATGTATTCGGGCAATCGCTCTTTTAGGTAATCGCGGATTTCCGTTTGGTTGATACTTTCCTGATCAGGATGTTTCGTAAAGTACGCAACCAACATTTTTCCTCCTCCGGCAGCTTCTTTTGCGAGAACGACTACTTCTTGAAGCATTGGAGCTTGTTGTAAAGCCACTTCAATTTCGCCCAGCTCAATTCGATAACCACGAATCTTTACTTGCGTGTCCATTCTGCCTAAGAAATCCAAATTTCCATCGGGCAACCAACGCGCTAAATCTCCTGTTCGGTAAAACTTGTTAGTTGACTTTACATCAAATGGATTAGGAAGAAACTTTTCTTCACTCAATTCTGGTCGATATAAATATCCCTTAGCCACACCTGCTCCACTCAGGCATAGTTCTCCTTTAGCTCCCATTGGCAACAAGTTTAGATGTTGATCTACAATATAAGCTTGTGTATTGGCAATGGGTTTACCGATCCATACTGGTTTATTAGCTTTTAATTGGTACATCGTACTATAGGTAGTATCCTCCGATGGACCATATAAGTTCCGCACAACGATGCGAGTTAAATCTAGTCGTTCTTGTACATATACCGGAATAGGTTCTCCCGCTAGATTGATCAGATTTACGTTCGATAAATCTGCGTTCGCTTCCAATAAGCTTTTCATTACACTAGGCACCGTATTAAGAAGAATATCTTTTTCGGTAGTGAGATAATCTGTAATCTGCAAACCAGACTTTAACAGTCTAATTTTTTTCCCTGTGCTTAAGGTATAAAATATTTCAAAAATAGAAAGATCAAAACAGATAGAAGTCCCTGCAAAAACAACGGAAAAGTCCGCTTTGCCAAATTCTAGATTTGACCAATGCAAGAAAGCCAAAAGATTACTGTGAGTAATCATCACTCCTTTCGGTTGTCCCGTGGAGCCCGAAGTATAAATAATATACGCCAATTGGTCTAAGTCCAACGCGACCACAGGTGCCACTTTTAACTCTTTGGCAACTTCCGCTGCCACTTCTTCCAACACAACACATTCTAATTGTGTTTGCGCTCCCAACAAATCAATATTCGCTCGATTGCAGATTACTACTTTTACTTTTGCATCCGCCAAAATATAGTCGATTCTTTCCTGTGGATAGTTAGGATCAATCGGTACGTAAGCATTACCAGACTTCAGTACCGCTAGCATGGCAACGACCATTTCGATAGAACGATCCATACAAATCGCAACGAGCGTATCTTCTTGTTGCTTTTTGATACGCAGATAATGTGCTAACTGATTTGCTCGCTCGTTTAATTCCTTATAAGATAGGGATTCTTGTCCAAAAGCAACCGCAACATTTGTAGGTACGGCAGCTACTTGGGCTCCGAATAAATCGACTACGGTCTTGGCTGGTGGTAAGTCTACTTGCGTTTCATTAAAACTATACAGTAAAGTTTCTTTTTCCGTTGCGCCGAGCATTTCCAATTGTCCAATTCTTGTACTCGGTTGCGTCGCTACTGCTTTTAGCAAATTTTGGAAATGATCTTTCATGCGCGCAATAGTCGCTGGCAAGAAGAGGTCGGTACAATATTCAATATCGATAGCGAACAAGTCTGGCGTTTCTCTAACGTAAAGAACAAGGTCAAATTTAGAAACATCATAGCCTACTGTTTCCGTCGTCAAATTGAGGCTACCTAATTGTAAACTCGGTACATCTGGCGTATTTTCTACGACAAACAAAACTTGAAATAAAGGTGTACGACTTAAATCTCTCGTGTTTGTAACTCGATCGACAATTTTCTCAAACGGTGCATCTTGGTAACGGTACGCATCTAAAGTCGTTGCTTTCACCGCCATCAATAAATCTTTAAAGCGAGGGTTTTTACTTAAATCACTGCGCAATGCCAAGGTATTGACAAGAAACCCAATAAGTGGTTCCATTTCTTCCTGCATCCGATTCGCGATTGGTGTACCAACACAGATATCATCTTGTCCCGTGTAGCGATAAAGTAGTACTTTAAAAATCGAGAGCAATAACATAAAACGAGTCGTGTCGGTTTGTTTCGATACGAGATCTAGCTGTTTTCTAATTGCAGGATCAATTTCAAAACTCAGCGTGTCTCCACGAGTACTTTGAATTGCTGGTCGATCAAAATCTAAGGGTAAATCGAGTGGTTCGATTCCGGTTAATTTTGCTTGCCAATAATCTAACATCTCCGTCAATAAATCCCCTTCCAAATACTTTCGTTGCCAGATAGCGTAATCTGCATATTGGATCGGCAATTCGGGTAACACCGCCACTCTTTTTTCTTTCGCCGCAGCGTATAATTCAATTAACTCATTAATTAATAAAGACTCGGACCATCCATCCGCAGCAATATGATGCAAGACGGCGATCAGTACGTGTTCCGTCGGCGAACATTTCACGAGTTGTGCGCGCAACATATGATCCGTTGAGAAATCAAATACTCGGTTGATTTCTTCTTTGATGTAATCCTCTAGAGTCGTCTCTTCGAGCTGACCGACATATCCTAGTTCCCATTGATTTGGGGCTAAAATTACTTGAGATGCGATTCCCGCTTCTTCTTTAAAAGTTGTACGTAATACTTCGTGTCGATTGACAATTTCTTTAAAAGAATCTTCCAGTGCTAGGAGATCAATTTGACCTTCTAACCTCAAAACCACTGGCATATGGTAGTTAGAACTTCCGCCCAACTTGTGAATAAACCACAAGCGTTCTTGTGCAAAAGAAAGCGGAATTTTTTCGCCCCGTTCTTGCACCGTAATTCTTGGAATGACCAGACCTTTAACACCACTTTCTATATGTTGTGCTATGCTTTCAATCGTTTTGTGTATAAATAAATCTCGAATGTCGACTTCCGTTTCTAACACTTTATTAATGGCAGACTTCACACGCATTGCGAGTAGCGAATGTCCACCAATTTCAAAAAAGTCTTGATCTGTTCCAATCTCTTTTTGATCTAATACTTTTGACCAAATCTCATGGATAGCTTCTTCCGTGGGAGAGTTACAAGGTTTTAAATTTCCTTCTCCTTGCGTAGGAGCAGCTTTTTCACGCGCCACCTCGTATAGCTTCAGCAGATTTTTTTCGTCTACTTTATCACTAAGATTTAATGGTATTTTCTCTAAGATAAAATATTCGCTGGGTTGCATATAAGTAGGAAGTCCTTCTTGGCAAGTCGCTTGAATTTGGTGTTGAATTTCTTCTAAACCAATTAGTTCTGGCGTAAAAACTTCAACGAGAGGTTCCTCTCGACCTACTCTCATTGCGTAGATATTGTATAGATCCGTTCCTACCAATAAACTCTCCTGTTCAACGTGGAATTCAAAGCCTTTTCCAACCAACAACTTTTTCACTTCCGTCAAACTTTTTCCATCGTCATGTACTTCGATCACGATTTGCTTAATCTTATCCCAATCTTGTGGATCAATCCCTGCTAAAACGTCTAGTTCACTACGCTCTACATCAATTTTCAGCAGGTCTATTTTTTGAATATTATTTTCTCGAATAATTTCTGAGAGGCTGAGTAATTGACACTCATATTCTTCGTGGCTCATTGTTTTCTCCACCAAAATATCAATATCTAAATGCTCACTCTCATCTTGACTTTGCTCTTCCGTTAATTGTCGCTCCAATACATTTCTAACATAATCCTTATCTGCTTCTAAATCACCATAACGACCAGAAAGCATCGTATTTTCAGGGTAGTGCATGAAGGTTACCTTTTGCCGCTTATCGGACAGCCCTGCTCGGTAAGTTTTAATCTTAGAACTCGTTTCGTACAATCGTGCATTCGCATCGAGAATTTCGTATGTTGGTGGTAAAGGCTCAAAAGCGTAAACTTCTGACCCTGGAAAATGTAAGCTAACAAAAGAACTAAACATTCCAATGTTGGCACCTACATCAAAAACGACATCGCCCCGCTCTAAAGTAATTCCATGTTGCAAGTATGCTTTTTGCTTAAAAATTTCATCGTAGGCAAAAAGTGTTTCTGACTTATTGAGGGAAAAGAATTTTAATCCTTTTTCTAATGCAACAACTTGGTTCGTCAAGTTTGGATGCGTGCGTGTATAATTCTGAATATTTTTTTCAATCTCTTGTAACAAAGATTTACCAATGATCCGGTAAGCATTTTGCTTATCTTCATTCTCTAGTACTAAGAAAGCGATAAGTGCTTCTTCTTTTCTTTCTTGATCTTTTTTGCGATTGATTAAAATGTGAGCATCCTTTACATCTTTCGATTTTAGTCGAATAAAACTTTCGATTTCCCCTAATTCTACTCGATGTCCTCTAATTTTAACTTGCCGATCAATTCGACCTAAAAATTCTAAATTACCATCAGGTAACCATCGCGCAGAGTCTCCCGTTCGATACATTGTATCGCCTAAGGTTCCTTTAAAGGGATTGGGTAAAAAGCTTTCTGCCGTTTTTTCTGGCATTCCCCAGTAACCAGCACCGACACCGACGCCCGTTACACAAAGTTCTCCTGGCACTCCAATTGGGCAAAGTTGCAGGTTTTCATCCAATACAAAAACATTCATGTTGATAATCGGTCTACCAATTGGTACCCTTTGTTGTTGCAAGCTAAGCTTACCGATAACTTCGTACTGTGTAATATCATCCGAAGCTTCACAAGGACCATAACCATTTAGGACTCGAACCTGTGGAAATAACTCTTTCCAAGTATTGACTAACTTAACTGGAACTTCTTCCCCGACCATCATAATCCAAGCTAGTGCTTTTAGCGATGGCGGAGTAGCCATTGTTTTGACATGTTCCACCATTCCCCAGATATAGGAAGGGACAAATTCAATAAGACTAACCTTTTCTTGTTCTAAGATGGTAATCAAATTATCGTAGTCTAATAATTCAAACTTATCAATGATAATAACGGCACCACCTTTCAAAATCGGTGCAAGCATTTGCCATAAGGAAATATCAGAACCGATCCCTGCACTTTGCAAAAAGTTAAACCCATCCGCTAGTTCTAGCATCGCGTACTCTGCCAATAAGTGATTCAGTGCACCATCGTGCCGAGTAATCGCTCCTTTGGGTTGTCCCGTAGAACCAGAAGTATATAACATATATGCCCAGCTCCGCAGTTCATTTTGATTAGGTAAATTCTGCGTTGGGGCAGCACCAATTTGGGAGTGATCCCGAAGCTGCATATTTCTTGCATGATATGCTACTTTCAAGCTCTCATCGGCTTTGTCGATTAATAAAAACCGTTCGGTTTTAAGTTGAGATAATCCACGTAGTAAAGCTTGGTTAGTGATAACTGCTTGTAACTCACTACTTGTGATCATTGTTTCAATTCGATCTGTCGGATTCTGTGTATCTAATGGAACGTATACTGCTCCCGCTTTGATAATCCCGAGTAAGCAAGCTACCAATTTAGGCGAACGATCGAGGTAAACGCCAACGAATTCCCCCGGTCGGATTCCTAATTTAAGGAGATTATTTCCAATTTGATTAGCATATTCATTGAGTGCTTGATAAGACCATTTTTCTGCTCCTTGTACAACGGCAGTACTATTTGGGTACTGAGCGGCTATGGTTTCAAATCTAAGATTGATTGGCGTATCGTTCTGTAAATCTTTTTCCCCTTCGTTGAACCAAGCGCCATCGGCAGTTGGTTTTACACCGAGGATTAAATCTTTTTCGCTGGCAGACAACATCGATAAATTTTCCATTTTCATGGAAGCCATTTGACGAGCAGGTTGTGTTATCATTTGTTCCAGTACCGTCGCAAAATGAATTTTGAGCATTGCTGCGATATTTTCCGGTAACAAGGCACTATTGTACGCAAAGTTAATATGTAATTCCTCTGCAATATCAATACTGATTGCTAACAGATAATTACTTTGATCTTCGATACGAATATCTCCAATTTTCAAATCGTGTTCTCCGGAGAGTACTTCTCCCATCGGATAGTTTTCAAAAACTAAAATACTATCAAAGAAATCGCCTTGTAAGTCATTCCAATTTTGAATATCAGTCAATCCACTGTATTGATAATTCATCGCTGACACGTAGCGACTTTGTACATTTTTCAAGAAAGAAAGTACCGTTTGCCCTTCTTGGTACGTCGAACGCAATGGTAAAGTATTGATAAACATTCCTACTTTTTGATCTGCGCCAGCGAGTTCTGTTGGTCGACCAGAAAGCGTAATTCCGAAAACGATATCTTTTGATCCAGTATACTGTGAAAGCAAAAATGCCCAAACCCCTTCTAGTAAAGTATTTGCCGTAAGGTGATGCTTTTGTACAAATTTCTTAAGTTGAGTCGTTTGTTTTTGGTCATAGACTAATGGAATATTTTTTACAACTCCTCCTCCTTTATTTCGATCTAAAGTATTTGCTACGAAAGGGAACAGGGTTGGACTTTCGAAACCTGCCATGTAGTTTTTCCAAAATCGTTCTTCTTCGTAATCGTCTTTGGCATCAATAAATCGAATGTAATCTTCATAACGTTCTTCTTCACCTAATTCAGGTTGTACGCCTTTTTGTAAGGCACTATACGAACTCAATAATTCTTCTAAGATGATTGGCATTGACCAACCATCCAGCATAATGTGGTGGCAAGTCCAAACCATTTTGTAAGCCTGATCATTTATTTTAAATAAGTTAATCCGCAGAAAAGGTGCTTGATTAAAATCAAAGCCTTGGATACGATCTTCTTCGATAAAAGCATCTAAGTTTTCTGTTTGCTCCGCTGTGGATAGTCCACTCCAATCTAGTACGGCGAATGGTAAATCTACCGTCTTCATCGTACATTGAACTGGGATGCTCAACTCTTCGTGAAAAATTGCCATTCGCAGCACACTGTGCTTTTTAAGAATAGCTTCCCACGAAGTTTTGAAAGTATCTATGACTAAGCCTTCCGGAAAATCAAAAACGTATTGTTCAATATAAGCCCCCGAAGTACTATCGAATAAATGATGAAAAAGCATTCCTTCCTGCACCGGACTCAACCGAGAGACGGCATCAATTAACTTACGGCGTGGCGTTCCATTTACTTGCGTATCCAAAAATTGATCTAATTCTTGATAAGTCACCATTGGCGCTAAGCCATAATCTGAAGAAGTAAAACTCACCGCTTCTTTTGCTTGGCAATGCTCAATTAAGGTTTTTAAATTATTTAAATAACTGCTTGCTAATTGCTCTATGGTAGCCGCATGATATTCTTCGCTAGAATAATTCCAGTGGATATTTAACCGCCCTTGGGTTAACACTCCTTCGACTTCTAACTTCGCTAAGATAGGACAATCGTCTGCGAGATTGCTTCCCAACGACTCCTTCGCGACACGGAACCATTTACTATTATTTAAGGCACTATCTACTTGTCCTAAATAGTTAAAAACGATATCCCATTTCGCTGCTGCTAAACGATCCCGAACAGTAACATCGGAGTGTAAATAACGAAGCGCACCATAACCGATTCCATGATGTGGGATTGTTCTGAGTTGTTCTTTTACCGATTTTATTAAGTCGCCAGTTGAACTGGTATGCTCTAACTGTAAGGCTACTGGATATAAATTGGTAAACCATCCCACGGTACTACTTACGTCAAGATCCGCACGAGCATGATCTCGTCCGTGACCTTCTAATGCAATAATTACTTCTGCTCTCCCAGACCATTCACTAATCGTTTGGGACAAGGCACTTAATAAAATATCATCGATATTTGTTTGGTACGATTGGTGAACTTCTTTCAGTAAAGCTTGTGTCAAACTTTCATCTAACTTCACGATATGTTGTTGCAAGCTTTTTGCCAATGGCCGATCCGTTTCTTTACTCGATAAATCTGTAGATAACGCTTGATATTGTTGAATAACATTTTCCCAATATGGCAACTGAGCTACCGCGGGACCTTCCGCAATTTCTGTTAAGTAATTCCCCCAAGTACGGTAAGCGTTCGTTTTGTTTCCTAGCTGAATCGTCGCTCCGTTTGCAAAGACATTTAGTATTTCCTCTAATTGATCCAATAAAATTCGCCAAGAGACTCCATCAATAGCAAGATGATGCGCAACTAAGAGTAAGCGATCATTTGCTTCGCCCG